>JALQYS010000033.1 GCA_023254015.1 Paracoccaceae bacterium | reverse complement strand
ACAGCATGGTGGCAAAGGTAAAGAAGGTCACAAAGGCCAGCGAGGGCATCTGCAGATTCTGCTGGGCCTGCCGTGACAATTGCCCCAGCGAGGGCAGCTCCGGCGGCAGGCCAAAGCCCAGATAATCCAGCGCGGCCAAAGACCCGATGGTGCCCGTGACGATGAAGGGCATCATGGTCAGCGTCGCCACCATGGCGTTGGGCAGCACATGGCGGAACATGATTGTCCAGTCGGGCACGCCCAGCGCACGGGCGGCGCGAACATATTCGAAATTGCGCGCCCGCAGGAACTCGGCTCGCACCACGCCGATCAGGCTGGTCCAGCCAAAGGCCACCATGATGCCGACAAGCAGCCAGAAGCTGCGGTCCCAGATCGCGAAGAAGATGATGATGACGTAAAGCGTGGGAATACCGCTCCAGATTTCCAGAAAGCGCTGGAACACCAGATCGACCCGCCCGCCGAAATAGCCCTGCACCGCCCCCGCCACGATGCCGATGACCGAGGTCAGCGCCGACACCACCAGCGCAAAGGCGACCGACAGGCGGAAGCCATAGATCACCCGCGCCAGCACATCGCGGCTGGCGTCATCGGTGCCCAGCCAATGTTGCGCATCCGGCGCCGAAGGGGCCGCCTTGCCCCCCAGGTCGTTGATCGTGTTGTAGGAATAGGGAATCGGCGCCCAGATCATCCAGCCCTTCTGGAAATCCTCCACCGCGTCGCCGTAATTCCCGGCCTGAACACTGGAATAGATGCCTTCCGGGTCATCGAAACAGTCGATCACCCCGCCGGTCACGATCAGGCATTTCACCTCGGGCGACTTGTAATTAGCCTCGGTCAGGAAATCGCCGCCAAAATCCTTTTCCGAATAGAACTGCAGGAAGGGCGCGCGCCATTCACCACGATAGGACACCAGAAGCGGTTTGTCATTGGCCAGAAGCTCGGCAAAAAGGCTGAGGCCGAAGAGCACGGCAAAGATCACCAAAGACCACAAGGCCCGCCGGTTGGCCTTGAAATTGCGCCAACGGCGCGCGTTCAGCGGCGAAAGCGCCATCACTGCCTCCGCTCGAAATCGATCCGGGGGTCAACCCAGACATACATCAGGTCCGACAGGATGCCGACGACAAGGCCAATCAGGCCAAAGGCAAAGAGCGTGCCGAAGATCACCGGATAATCCCGCTCAACCGCCGATTTGAACCCCAGCTGGCCCAGACCATCCAGACTGAAGATGGTTTCAATGATGATCGACCCGCCGAAAAACACCGAGACGAACAGGGCCGGAAAGCCCGCGATCACGATCAGCATGGCGTTGCGGAACACATGGCCGTAAAGCACCCGCGCCTCTGACAACCCCTTGGCGCGGGCGGTCATCACATAGTGCTTCTTGATCTCGTCCAGAAAGCTGTTCTTGGTCAGCAGCGTCAGCGTGGCGAAGGACGAAATCGTGCTGGCCACGACCGGCAGGGTGATGTGCCACAGGTAATCCAGCGCCTTGGCCCAAAGGCTCATCTCTTCCCAGCCCGGGCTGGTCAGGCCGCGCAAGGGGAAGATCTTCCAGTAAGACCCGCCCGCGAACAGCACCAGAAGCAGGATGGCGAACAAGAGCCCCGGAATGGCATAGGCCGCGATGATGATGCCAGAGGTCCAGCTGTCAAAGGCCGATCCGTCGCGCACCGCCTTGCGGATGCCCAAGGGGATCGAGATCAGATAGGCGATCAGCGTCGACCACAGGCCAAGGGTGATCGACACCGGCATCTTTTCAAGGATCAGGTCGGTGACAGAGGCGGAGCGGAAATAGCTGGTCCCAAAGTCGAACCGCAGGAACTTGCCCATCATGATGGCGAACCGTTCCCAGGCCGGGATCATTTCCTTTTCGCAATCCCTGGCCTGCGCCAGAAGGTTGCCCTCATACCCCTCAGGGCAGAGGAAGCGGGCAAAGCCGAACTCCACCTCCAGCTTGGCGCGGAACTCGGGCGGCAGGCCTCGGGCGCCCTGATAGCCGCTGTCGGCGCCGGGATCCTGGCCGCTGGCCCCCGTCACCGCCTCGATCGCATCGCCGCTGCCTTCCAGTTTGGCCTCGATCTGATCGAACGGGCCACCGGGAACGAATTGGGTCAGCGCAAAGTTGATCAGCATGATCCCGAACAGCGTCGGGATCACCAAAAGGATGCGGCGCAGGATATAACCGCCCATGGCTTACTTCAGCGCCCCAGCCGCGCGCAGGGCGGCCTCTTTTTCCGGGTTGTGCCACCAGAAATCCAGCTCGCCAAGGGCGTAGGGCGGCAGGGTTTCGGGGTGGTCATACATGTCGTAATAGGCGACAGTATGGGCTGATTTATACCATTGCGGCACCCAGATCCGTTCCGCCCGCAGCACCCTATCCAGCGCCCGCACCGCCACGTCCAGCTCTTCCCGGGTCTTGGCCCCTTCCACCGCCGCCAAAAGCCGGTCCACCGCCGGGCTGGCATAGCCCATCCGGTTGCGGCTGGAGTTGTCGCGCGTCACCGAGGCCCAGGCCTGTTTCAGCTCGGCCCCCGGCTCATACCCCCCGTTGATGGCATTGCCGACGATGATGTCGAAATCAAACGACGGCGGGTCGATCCGCTGCACCAGCTGGGCGCTGTCCACCATGACCAGCTGCGCATCGACACCCAACGCGCGCAGGTTTTCGACATAGGGGCTGATCACACGTTCGAACGCCGGGCTGTCCTCAAGGAATTCGACCTTGAGCGTCTCGCCCTTGGCATTGCGGCGCAGACCGCCCTCGCCCACCGTCCAGCCCGCCTCGTCCAGAAGGGCCGAGGCCGCGCGCAGGTTCTTGCGGTCCATCGCGCGGTCGGGGGTAGACACAGGCGCCATCACCGCCTCATCCGTGAGGATGGCGGCGCGCAACAGCCCCTCGTCGATCAGCGGTTGCAGAACCGCTGTCTCCTCGGGACTGGCCGGCCCCATGGCGGCCATCTGGGTGTTTTCCCAGACCGAGTTGATCCGCTGATAGAGCCCATAGAACAGCGTCTGGTTCGACCATTCGAAGTTGAACATCAACCCGATCGCCTGCCGCACCCGCGGGTCCTGAAACTTTTCGCGCCGCAGGTTGAACAGGAACGCCTGCCCGGTGGCAATATCGCCCGAGGGCAGCGTGGCCTTCACGATCTGGCCGTTCTGCACGCCCGGAAAGTCATAGGCCGTAGCCCAGTTCTTCGACGAATTCTCGTTGCGGAAGGTGTAGTCGCCCGACTTGAACCCCTCCAACGCTGCCGCGTCATCGCCGAAATATTCAATGCGGATGCGGTCAAAGTTGTATTGCCCCACCGCCAGCGGATGGTTCACGCCCCAGTAATCGGGATCGCGCCGGTAGACCACCTGCTGCCCCGGGCGCAGGCTGTCCAGTACATAGGGCCCGGTGCCAAGGAAGGGCTGAAGGCTGCTTTCCTCAAGATCGCGCTTGTTCGCCAGATAGTCCGCCTTGGACAGGATCGTCAGCCCACCGGCATTGGCCGGCATGTCCCGAAACGGCGTGCCGGGGGTGAAGGTGAACTTCACGCGGTAAGGGTCCAGCGCCTCGACCGACTGGAACTTCTCGTTGAACACCGCGCGGAACTCGGCAATCCCCTTGTCGCGGAACAGCTCATAGCTGAACACCACATCCTCGGCCGTCATGGGAGAGCCGTCCGAGAAGGTCACATCCTTGCGCAGGTTGAAGATCACCCAGGACCGGTCCTCGGGATATTCCATCGTCTCGCACAGCCGGCAATAGGCCGCGCCGATTTCGTCCGCCGTGCCCGACAGGATGGATTCGTAGAAGATCTGGCCCAGAGCCACCGGAGCGCCCTTGATGGTGTAGGGGTTCACGCTGTCGAACGTGCCCGGCGCCCATTGGCTGATCTCGCCCCCCTTGGGGGCATCGGGGTTGACGTAGGGCAGATGCTTGAAATCCGCTGGCAGCTTTAGGGCGCCAAAGGTTGAAATGCCGTGGGCCACGATGATCTTTGGCTCTTCGGCCCGCACCATCGGCGCGGCCAGAAGCGTCGAAAGCCCGATCAATCCCGCCAGCCCCCAAGCCCGCGCGTCGAACGCCCTTGCCGCAACACCCGCCGTGCCGTCGCGCCGATCTGCCATGCCAGATGCCTCCATGCCCGCCTGCGCCCGTGCCGGCGCGTTGCGGCGAATCTAGTCCGCCCCCCGCCCCCTCACAAGGCGCGAATGCGTGAAGCCCCGCGCCGGAAACGAAAAAGGCCGCCCAATGGGGCGGCCAATCGCGTGCAGTCCAGGCCCCGAAAGATCAGGGGTTGGATTCCAGATACTTGATGAGGTTGGCGCGATCTTCCGCCTTGGGCAGACCGGCGAAAGACATCTTGGTGCCGGCGACATAGCCCTTGGGGTTGGTCAGGAAGGCATCCAGGTTTTCCGGGGACCAGCTGTCGGCGGCCATGGCCAAGAGGCCGTCGGAATAGCCAAAACCGGGAACCGAGGCCTTGGCGCGGTTCACGACGCCATTCAGGTGCGGGCCGGTGCCATCGCTGCCATCCAGCTTGTGGCAGGCCTTGCACTTGCCGAACACCTTTTCACCCGCGGCCGCATCGGCGGCAGCAAAAAGATCCGCAAAGGCCGGGCCTTCTGCGGCGGCTTCGGCCGGGGCCTCGGCTGCGCCGGTGTCGATGGTATAGGCCTGCGCGACAGGCTCGTCACCATGGGCGGCCGGCGCCGTGGCATAAAGCGCGTCCGAAGCCCAGGTCGCGAAGAGATAGACCAGAAGCGAGCCGCAGACGGCCCCGGTCACTTTGGTCACGGTCATCGTATCGAACATGTCTCGCCTTCCCTCTGGCTGGCTCACGCGGCTGATTGGCGGCTATCTACCCGCTTCCCCCCATCGGTTTCAAGGTGTAGTAGCGCGACGAAACGCCCAATTCGGGCCATTTTGTCATGGGAGCCTGCCAGGATGTCGGGTCGCATCGCCTTTCAGGGAGAACTTGGCGCCTATTCGCACCAGGCCTGCGCGCAGGCCCGGCCCGATTTTACGCCCGTTCCCTGCCAGACCTTTGAAGATGTGGTCGAAATGACCCGCTCGGGCGAGGTTGATCTGGGCATGCTGGCGGTGGAAAACTCCACCTATGGCCGGGTGGCCGATGTGCATTCGCTGTTGCCGCGTGCCGGGCTGCACATCGTGGACGAGGCCTTCGTGCGCGTTCATGTCAACCTTCTGGGGGTCAATGGCGCGCAGCTGGCCGACGTGCGCGAGGCGCATGGCCATGTGGTGATTCTGCCGCAATGCGCGGGGTTTCTGAAAGACCATGGCATCAGGGGCCGCGTCAGCAGCGACAATGCCCGCGCCGCCCGCGAGGTGGCCGAGGCCGGCGACAAGACGCGCGCCGCGCTGGCCAGCGAGCTGGCTGCCGAAATCTATGGGCTGGACGTGCTGGCCCGCCACATCGAGGACCACAAGAACAACACCACCCGCTTTCTGGTGATGTCGCGCAGCGCCGATCATTCCCGCCGGGCCGAGCGGATGATCACCACCTTCACCTTCCGCGTCCGCAACATTCCGGCCGCGCTTTACAAGGCGCTTGGCGGCTTTGCCACCAACGGGGTGAACATGACCAAGCTGGAAAGCTACATGGTCGGCGGCAGCTTCATGGCGACCGAATTCTATGCGGACATCGAAGGCCACCCCGAGGATGCCAACGTGAAGCTGGCGCTTGAGGAGCTGGCCTATTTCACCACCGAAACGCAGATCCTGGGCGTTTACCCCTCGGACCGCCAGCGCGGCTAATGCCGCGGGGCACTGCGCGCGCCCGTGGCAGCTCTGGCACGGGTTTCCAGCTCAAGCGCCAGCTGGCCGACCCTGGCATCGAATTTCTGGTCCACCTTCGACCGCGCCAGCCGCAGCGATTGCAGGAACAGACGCGCGCCAAGTGACCGTGGCTTGATTTCCGTCGCGACGTGAATCCGCGTGCGGCGGGCACTCATCTCGATCAGTTCGACCCGCGACACCAACTCGATCGAATCAGAGATCAGAAGGAAACCAAGAAGAGACGGTTCCACCATTTCGGTCATCGTCAGGCTGGCCTTGCGCGCCTTGCCGCGGAAAGAGAACCTTGCCACCCATGCCATGCCCGGGCCAGGGCGCGTCTGGGTGTCGGTCCGCTCTACCTCGACCCCGCGCCGCATGGCGGAACGTTCCCAGGCTTCGTGATCGGCAATCGCCGCCCAGACCGCCGACAACGGGGCTTCGATATCCTTCTTGGAGGCGAGTTTCATGGCGTTCCCTGCGCGTTCTACGGTCGGCCCCATGGCGCAACCCAAGGGGGAAAGCTGTTATCCGAGTGCCGAATCTGGGGTCAATCCAGCCGGTCCGCAAGCCAGTTGCGCATCAGAAACTCGGCGATGGCGCCTTTTCTTGGCGGCCGGATGCGCGGATGCCGCCCGGCGAACACCAGAAGAAGCTCTTCGCGGCTGATCCACAGCGCATCCTGCAGTTCCTCAGGGTCGAGGGTAATCGCCTCTGACAGCGCCTTGGCCCGGGCGCCCAGCATCAGATTGGCCGGAAAAGGCCAGGGCTGGCTGGCCAGATATTCAACCGGGCCGACCTGAACGCCTGTTTCCTCGGCCACCTCGCGCCGCACGGCCGCCTCCAGGGTTTCGCCCGGTTCGACAAAACCGGCCAACAACGAATACATCCCCTCGGGCCAGACCGCGTTGCGCCCCAAAAGCACCCGGTTGCCATGGGTCACCAGCATGATGACCACAGGATCGGTGCGCGGGACGTGTTGTGCCGCACAGACCGGACAGGCCCTCTGCCAGCCGCCTTGCCGCACCTCGGACCGCGCCCCGCAGGCGGCGCAGAACCGGTGCGTGCGATGCCAATGCAGCAAGGCGCGCGCCGTGGCCGCCAGCTCCGCCTCTTGCGGCGAAAGCCGGGTCATGGCGTTGCGCAGATCCTCGAACCCTGCGGCCGGATCGGCGAGGGCCGGATGCGACTGGCGGCTTTGGTCAAAGAAGGACTGTTCCGCCGCCGAACCACTTTCCGGCTCCCACGACGACAGGTCGGCGGCGAAATGCGCGCGGCCCCCGGAATCGCGCCCCAGGAACACCTCCTCGGCCGCCCCCGCCAGAATAGGATGATCGGCCGGAACCCAGAGCAATCCAGCCTCGGGACCGGCAAAAAGCGGCTTGCCCCGCCAGACCGGCAGCACAAGGCCCGCACGCCGCGCCTCGGCCAGATCCGTTTCCTTGCCGCGCAGCCATGCCGCCCGATCCCAATCACCGCCGCCGAAAACCACCGGCGCTCCGAACCGACCGCTGTTGTTGCCCACCCGCTGCCCCCGCGTTGCCCGCGCCCATCTGACACGAACAGCGGTCCAAGATCAAACAGGCGCTTCCGCAGGCCACTCTGTCAAAAATGCAACTTATGAGTGAATTTTTCTCTTTATTTCACCTTGATCAAGGTCTTTGCCCACAATCGCGGCACATTGCCCCCAAGCCGCCCCACACGAACGCCCCTCAACCGGAGGGCGGCAGGACTGATGACCCATGGCTCAAGACGCCTTTCGACAATGCCAGACCTCCACGCCCCGCCTGAGGCTGCGGATTCTGGCCACGACTGATCTTCACGCCCATATCCTGCCCTGGGATGATCTGGCCGAACGCCCGGCACCGGATCGCGGCCTTGCGCAGGTGGCCAGCCTGATCGCCGCCGCCCGGGCCGAGGTGCCCCAAAGCCTGCTTCTGGACAATGGCGATTTCCTGAACGGCAGCCCCCTGGCCGAGCACATCGCCGAAACCCGGCTGCCCAGCGCCGCGCGCCCCCATCCGATGATCGCTGCGATGAACCGTCTGGGCTATGACGCGGCAACGCTGGGCAACCATGAATTCAGCAACGGCCTGCCCCTTTTGACCCTGTCCTTGCGGCACGCGGCCTTTCCTGTCGTGGCCACCAACCTTGACCGGCTGACAGCGGGCCGGGCCAGTCCGACCCGCCGCCCGTTCCTGCCACGTCAACTGATCCTTCGGCGTGATCTGCCCGACCAGTCCGGCCAGATGCATCCGGTTTCCATCGGCATCCTTGGCTTTCTGCCCCCCCAGACCGTGCTGTGGGAACGGCGGCATCTGGCAGGCCGCATCGCAACGCGCAGCATCCTTGCCGCCGCGCGCGAGGCGCTGCCCCGGCTGCGCCGGGCCGGGGTGGATGTCGTGATCGCGCTGTCACATTCCGGCCTTGGCGGGCCTGATCCGGTCGAGGCGGACCATTGCGAGAACATATCGCGCGCGCTGGCCGCGCTTGACGGGATCGATGCCGTGATTGCAGGCCATACCCATCAGGTCCACCCCTTTGCCACGCAGGACGACGCACAGGAAAAGCCGCTGGTGCTGCCCGGCTGCTTTGGCTCGCATCTGGGCGTGATCGACCTTGATCTGGAACCGGCCCCGCCCGGCAGCGCGGCCACGCGCTGGCAGGTCATCCGCCACCGCGCCGAGTTGCGCCCCGTGGCCGAACGTCAGGGGGCCGAGGGCCGGCTTCACGCCCGCGTCGCGCCCGACCCGGCGATTCTGGCCACGGCCGAGGCGGATACCGCCGCCCTGCGCCAGCGCGCGGCCTTTCCCGTCGGCCAGACCGAGGTGCCGCTACATTCCTATTTCGCCCTGATCGGCCACAGCGCCGTGCAGACCCTTCTGGCCGAGGCGCAGGCGCGCAACATGCGCCGGCTGCTGGCCGGCCTTCCCGAGGCTGAACTGCCGCTGGTGGTCGCCGTGGCCCCGTTCAAGGCGGGCGGACGCAGCGGTCCGGGCAATTACACGGACATCCCACCCGGTCCGCTCACCGTCCGGCATATCTCGGATCTCTACATCCACCCCAACAGCCCTGTGGCCTTGCGCGTCACCGGGCGCGACCTTGCACTTTGGCTGGAGCGGTCGGTCAGCCTGTTCCGCCAGATCGCCCCCGGCAGCCGCGATGCCCCGCTGATCGATCCGGATTTCCCGGCATACAACCTTGACATGATCCACGGCCTGACCCACGGCATCGACCTGTCGCAGCCGGCCCGGTTCGACTGCCTGGGCCGGATGGCGCGCCCCACAGCCCACCGCATCACCGATCTGCGCCACATGGGAAAGCCGGTCGCCCCGGACCAGACCTTTGTTCTGGTGACCAACAGCTATCGTGCCTCGGGGGGCGCAGGCTTTGCCGGAACCGAGCCGGCCGATGTGGTCATGGAGGACAGCCGCCCGCTGCGCCGCATCCTGCAAGATCATGTCGCCTGTTGCCAGACGGTCGCGCCTGCGGCGGCCACGGGTTGGCGCTTTGCCCCGATGCCCGGCACGACGGCGGTTTTCGACAGCGGGCCCGGGGCCGCCGCCCATGTGGCCGACGTGCCGGGGCTGGAGAGGGCAGGCCCCTGCCCCACCGGCTTTCTGCGCTTTCGGCTGCACCTGTGATCGGATATGCGCGAGCCAACCGCCAAGCCCCGCACAGGTTCGCCCATGCCCTATGATGCCCTTCTGTTCGATCTGGACGGCACGCTGATCGACACCGAAACCGTGGCCCTTCGCACCGGGATGGAGGCCTTTGCCGCCC
>JALQYS010000612.1 GCA_023254015.1 Paracoccaceae bacterium | reverse complement strand
GCGATTCAGGACCAGGAAATCAAATGGGGCCGCAAATGAGCCTGAAGGTCGACCGCGAGGCGCAAATGAAGGTCACCGGTTGGGAGGTTCTTCTTGCCACAGCTGTTGAGTCCGCACGGACTCGCAGCTTCACCTGGGGCACGCATGACTGCGCAACCTGGGCCTTCGATCTGTGCCGCGATCTGACGGGTGGTGATGACACGGCAGCGCTCTGGCGCGGGCGGTATCGGACAGCGCGCGGCGCAGCGCGTGTGATGCGGCGCTTGGGCTGGGCCAGCATGTCCGAGGCAGGAACCGCCCTGCTCGGCACACCGCTGACCGATGTGCGCCTGGCGCAACGCGGCGATCTGGTGCTGTCACCAGATACCACCTCTGAACCGCCCCGGGTTTACCGGAGGGCAAAACTCTCGGAGAATTGCCCGTTATGGAACAGACATCAAAGAAGAGAACCGCGAAGCCGTATTCACCTGAGTTCCGCGAACGTGCGGTGCGATTGGCGATGGAACACCGCGATGAGTATCAGAGCGAAGCTGCGGCGCTGACAGCGATCGCGGGCAAATTGGGCTGCTCGCCGGACAGCCTTCGCGTTTGGATGCGACAGGTCCAGCGCGATGGCGGCGAACGGCCGGGACCTACCAGCGCTGAGATTGCTCGGATCAAAGAGCTTGAGCGCGAGAACCGGGAACTCCGCCAGGCCAATGAGATCCTGAGGAAGGCGTCCGCGTATTTTGCCCAGGCGGAGCTCGACCGCCCATTTCGCAAATGATGGATTTCATTGAGGAAAGCCGAGAGGCATTCGGGGTCGAGCCGATCTGCAGGACATTGCAGTTTGCCCCGTCCACTTACTACGACCGGCGCGCCGTTGCACGCGATCCTGACCGCGCCTCGGCCCGGGCCAGATCGGACGCGGCCCTAAGCATCAAGATCGATGCTGCCTGGGATGCTAACCGCAAGCTATATGGTGCGCGGAAGATTTGGCATGTCTTGCGACGACAGGGGGAAGATGCCGCCCGCTGCACGGTTGAGCGTCTAATGCGCCGCCTGGGGATCAGGGGGGTGGTCCGGGGCAAGAAGGTGATCACGACCCAGCCGGACACCTCGCAACCCTGCCCAGACGACAAGGTGAACCGCCTGTTCAAGGCGGATCGGCCGAACAAGTTGTGGGTTTCAGATTTCACTTATGTGCCGACATGGTCGGGAACGGTCTATGTGGCGTTTGTGATCGATGTGTTTGCACGCCGGATCGTCGGCTGGCGCGCCTCAACCTCAATGAAGACCCAGTTTGTCCTCGACGCGCTGGATCAAGCGATCTGGCAAAGAAAGACACCGGATAACAATACCTTGGTCCATCACTCTGACCGCGGGTCGCAATACCTGTCGATCAAATACACCGAGCGGCTGGCCGAGGCAGAGATCGATCTATCTGTCGGAACGGTCGGTGACGCCTATGACAATGCACTGGCCGAATGTGTCATCGGCCTGTTCAAGACCGAGGTCATCAACCAGATCGGCCCCTGGAAATCGATGCGCGAAGTCGAGTGGGAAACTCTGAAATGGGTGGATTGGTATAACAATCGTCGCCTTCTCGGCCCCATCGGATACATCCCACCCGCAGAAGCAGAGGAGGCGTTCTATGCAAACCTGAACTCACTCGATATGGTCGCCTAGTCGTTGAACAAACCACCCTCCGGTAAACCCGGGGCGGTTCAGTGCGGCCGCTATAGCGCCGCGCAGTTGCGGGACCCTGCTTACATCACCGAGGTCGGGCGGTTTCTTCGCTATCTGGAGGATGCCGGCCATGTGGCCATTCCAGACGAGGTTGCCCGGCTTGGCCCGCATTTGGCTGGCTTTTCCGCGTGGCTTGCTGGCCAAGGCTACGGCAAGGTCACCTACAACTCCCGCATGAGTCAGGCGCCGCATTTTG
>JALQYS010000534.1 GCA_023254015.1 Paracoccaceae bacterium | reverse complement strand
AAGGGCGGGGAAGGACTCGACCCCCGCCTCGAAACAGCGGGTGTTCAGCGTCAGCGCGGTGTCGCCGGGGGCGATGGGGAAAAGCCGCTGCTCAAGAATGTCGCCTTCGTCCACCCCGCCCTCGATCAGGTGCCAGGTGATGCCATGCTGCGCCTCGCCCTGCAGGATCGCCCAGACCGGGGCATTCAGCCCGGCATGGCGCGGCAGGGGGCCATCGTGAAAGTTGACCGCGCCCTTGGTCGCCAGCGCAAGCACCGGCTCGGGGATCACCGTCAGGTTGGCGACCGACAGGATCCAGTCCACCGTCAGCCCGTCCAGCGCCGCCCAATCGCCGGCCGCCTCGACCCGCAGGCCTTGGGCCGTGGCCCATTTTCGCACCTCGGCGTTGCGCGTGACGACGGCCGAAATCCGGTGGCCCCGGTCCAGCAAGACCTGCCCGCACTGGCGGGTGAGGCTTTCATTGCCGATCAGCAAGGCGGAGAACACGGTCATCTTTCACTCCTTCCCGCAGGCCCCTGCGGCTGCCGCCTATTCGGCGGGGCGGGTGCCGGGTTTCGATTTATGGCCCGGATGAATGGGCCTGAACATGGCGCGCAGGCCATGTGCGACGAGATCACGCAAGTAATGCGGCGGGTCGCCCCGGTCCTTGCGCTGGATCATCAGCCGCGCTCGCCACAGCACCCCGCCCGCCAGCGTGGCCAGCGTGGCGGCAAGGGCGAAAAGCCGCCCGTGGTTCTTGACGTAGTAATGCAGGCGGCTGTCCAGCCAGAATTGCGGGATGCGCGCCCAGGTCTTCATGCCCGTGCTGACCGAGCCGATATGGGCAACGCGGCTTTCCACGACGTAATCGGTCGGCCATCCCGCCAGCGCCGCGCGGCGGCACAGGTCGGTTTCCTCGAAATAGAGGAAGAACCTTTCGTCAAAAAGGCCGATCCTGTCCAGCACGCTTTGCCGCATCATCAGACTGGCCCCCGCCAGCCAGTCGACACGGGTCGTGGCCTTGGGCAGGGGCTGCGCCACGATCCAGCGGCGCAAGAGTTTCGACACCGGGCCAAAGCGGATATGCGCCTCGAACTCCCCTGGGATGGAGGGAAAGCGGAAGGCGGTGCGATGCGGCTCGCCCTCGGGGCCGTGAAGAAAGCTGCCGGCAAAACCCGTGGCGGGGTGGGTTTCCAGATGGGTCAACAGCGCCCGTATGGCATCGGGGGCCGGAAAGGCGTCGGAGTTCAGGATATAGACGTAATCCGGGCGCGCACCACCCGGCAGGCCGGCGCGGATACCGAAATTGTTGCCCGCCCCAAAGCCGCCGTTATGCCCCGATTGCAGAACGCGCACCTGCTGCGGCCCCTTGTCCCAGCCGCGCGCCGCGACCTCGGCCGACATCCGTTCGAACGAGCCATCGCCCGAGTCGTTGTCGACCAGCACCAGCGCGCCCTCGATCCCCTCCAGCGCGGCAAGCGCCGCCTCGGCCGAGCGCAGGGTCATGTCGGGCGTGCGCCAGTTCAGGATGACGGTCAAAAGCCGGGGCATCACCTACTCCGCCGCCAGTTTGATGACATTCGACGTCTGCCCTTCGGCCCGGGCGATCACCGCCTTCAGCTTGGCCGCCATGACGCGCACGTTCGGCTCCAGCACCATGCTGTCATGGTCGCCCGGCACCTCGATCACCTCAAGCTCTGGCGCGAAACGGGTCAGGTCATTGTCGTCGAACACATATTCCTTGGCCGATGAGACCCACCGGCCCCCTGTCACCTGCCATTTGCGATCCAGCGGCGGGCGGAACAGCACCGTCATGCCCCGGCGGGCGGGCATCTCATAGACCGAGATCGCATGGCGGAAAGCGGCCTCGATCGCGGCGTTGTGAAACTGCACCGGGCTGTCGGCATCCACCTTGGGCGCGCGTTTCTGCCGCTCCCATGCCCAGCGATTTCTGGCCCATGTCGCCAGATAGGCCGGGCCTTGCGCACGCAGTTCGGCCAGTTTGATCGCCGCCTTGTCGGCCCGGCTGAGCGCGGGGCGCATGGGCAAAGGCGTATCCAGCAGCACCAGAAGCGAGACCTCTTCCCCCGCCTCGTGCAACTGCCGCGCCATTTCCCAGGCGGTCAGCCCGCCCCCCGAAAATCCGCCCAGAAGGTAAGGGCCCTGCGGCTGGACCTGCCGCATCTCGGCGATGTAATCCGCTGCCGCCTCGGGCAGGGTGTCATGCGGGGCCTGATCGCCCAGAAGCCCGCGCGCCTGAAGTCCGTAAAACGGCCGGTCCCCGCCGACCAGCTGGGCCAGATGCCGCAGGTTCAGCACATTGCCGAACATCCCCGCCACCAGGAAGAACGGCCGGCGCGGCCCGCCTTCGCCCTGATGCATCGGCACCAGATGGGCAAAGCGCCGCGCCGGCGCCGCCGGTTTCGCGGGCGCCTCGGCGTCGTCGGCATGGCCCACCTGCTCGGCGATCAGCGCGGCGCAGGCGGCGATGGTCGGGGCTTCGAACAGGATCGAGATCGGGAAATCAACGCGATACGCCTTCTTCACCATGGCAAAGAGGCGCACCGCAATCAGGCTGTGGCCGCCAAGGTCAAAGAAGCTGTCCTCGACCCCCACTTGCCCCACACCCAAAAGCTCTTGCCAGAAGCCGACCAGCGTGCGTTCGATGTCGTTTCTGGGGGCAAGATAGGCCGTCGCCAGATCGGGACGATCAAAGGATTGCCCCTCGGTCTTGGCCGCCTCTGCCTCGGCGGTTTGCCGCACGAGCGCAGGCAGATCAAGGGACGACACGATGATCTGGCTTTGCCCCAAAGCCACGGCGCGGGCAAAGGCCTCGGCCCCTTCCTCGGCGCGGATGCCTTGGGAAAAGACGTGCATCAGGCGTTCTTCGGCGGGTGACAGGGGTTTGGCCTGCGCCGGGCCATCGTCGAACTCCAGCTCGCGGGTGTCGGGCGGGCCAAAGGCCAAGGCCCCGTCAAGCCGGCGGATCGAGAAGCCCTCGATCTCGACACAGACCTCGCCCTCGGGGGTGGCGAGGGTAACGTTGAAGGTCGCCGTCGCGCCCTCGGCACGGTTGCGGGCAGCATTGACCACATGGCTGACGATCCGGGCTGGCAGAGGGCGCAGGACGCGCACCAGGCCATAGCTGACCGGCACCCAAAGGTGGTCGGGCCGATAGCCGGCAATCAGGCCCATGGCCCAGCCCGTTGCCAGATCCATCAGCGCGGGGTGAAGAAGCCACTCCCCCGCCTCGGCCCGGAAAGCGGCGGGCAGCGCCAGCGTGGCCAGCCCCTCTTCGGCCCCCGTCGTGCGGCTGCACAGCACCCGCCAGCGCGGACCGAAGGCCAGATGCGCCTCTTGCGGGCTGACCAGCCCGTCGCCGGTTTCGGGGCTGGGCAGGCGGGCGGCGATGGCGGCGACATCGATCCGCCGCGGCAAGGCCGCCACGGGCACAACCCGCGCCTGCGCGTGCAATTGCCAGCCCGTGCGACCGCGCATCGCAACCTCGGAGCGCACGTCAAGGCTGTAGCCCTCATCGCTGCGGGCCAGTTTCGCCCGGACCGCCCGCGGTTGCCCCGCATCCACGGCAAGCGGGCGAAAGAAGTAAAGGTCGCGCAGTTCAAAGGCGCCCACCTCGCCCTGCGCGCGCATGGCCTCGGCGGCGATCTCAAGATAGCCGGTGCCGGGGATCAGCGCCTGTCCGGCTTTGGTGCGGTGACCATCCAGAACCCAGCGGTCAAGACCATAGCGGGCCGCGAACATCCGGTTGCCCTGCCCGTCAAAGCCCGCCTCGTCCAGCATCGGCGCCTGAAGCGGCACCATCGGCGCGGGCACGCGGCCGGTGCGGTCGGCCAGCGCCTCGGCCGCCATGCCGACGCCGGTCCAGATGCCCCAGTTCAGCGCGACAACCCGGGTCTTGCCGCCCGTGCGCGCCTTGGCAAAGGCGTTGAGATATTCGTTGGCCGCGACATAGTCGATTTGCCCCGCCGGTCCGGTGATAGTCGAGGTCGAGGAAAACAGCACCATCAGATCAATCGACCCATCGGGGAAAAGCCGGTTCAAGACCTGCGTGCCGTGAAGCTTCGGTGCGAAAACCTCTTCCACCTGCGCGGGGGTTTTCAGCATCAGGGGCCCGTCATCCACGACCCCCGCAGCATGGATCACCACCTGCACGCGGCCAAAGCGCGCCTCGGCGGCTTTCACGGCCGCGGCCATATCCTCGGCATTGCAGACATCGGCCGGGGCAACCATGACCTGACCGCCCAGGGCCTCAAGCCGTTGCAGCGCCATGATCCGGCGGCTGATCGGGTCGGCGGCGTCATGGGCGGCAAGGTAGCGGCCCCATGTGGCGCGGTCAGGCAGGGCGCGGCGGGCAATAAGGGTGATCCTGGCGCCATTGCGGCGGATCAGATCCTCGGCCACGGTCAGGCCGATACCGCCAAAGCCCCCGGTGATCAGCACATGCGCCCCATCGGGCAGCGTCAGCCCGGCCTTGGGCAGGGCCTGCGGTTTAAGCCCCTGTTCATAGCGGCGCTCGCCACGCAGCGCGGCAATCCGCTCGGCCGGGTCCTGCAGCAACTCCTCCAGCACGCGCGGGGTCAGGGCCGAGAAATCGGCGCTCCCCCGGCGCGGGGCGGGCGGCAGGTCCAGATCGCACAGCCCCACCGTCACCCCCGGCAATTCGCGCGGGATCACCCGGGCGGGGCCAAGGAGGGTGGCCTTTTCGGGGTAAAGCAGGCGCTCGCCCCGCAGTTGCGCGGCCCCGGTGGTGAAGGCGGTCAGATGGATCGGACGGGGCAGGTTTTCCTCGGCGAGGGCCTGAGCCAGGAACATCAGGCTGTAAAAGCCCTGCTCCAGATTGCGGTGCAGGAAGGACGAGCCGGGACGGAAGCTTTCCCCTCGCGTTACGCCCCAGAAATGGGCGATGCGGCTGGGGGCATGGCCATGCGCCACCAGATCGCGGATCAGCGCGTCATAGCCGTCGCGGCCGCGTTCGGGGGCCAGCACATAATCGCCGCCGTCGCGGCCAAAGGCATCACCGGGACGGACGCAGCGCACCTCATGCCCGGCGGCTCGCAGGGCGGTGGCGGTGGCGGCGCCAAGGCCCTGATCGTCAAGAAAGATCAGCCAGTTCTGAGGCGCGGCCTCGGCCAGATCGGCGGCCTCGAACCCGGCAGAGACGGGTTTCCAATGCGGCCGCCAGCCCCAGTTGGCGATATCGTCGATCCGGACCGGCAGGGCCTGCGCCTCGACCGGGGCGGCCTTGCCCGGCTGGATGAAATAGGCTTTGCGCTGAAAGGCATAGCTGGGCAGCACCACGCGGTTGCGGCGCGCGCCGGCCCAGATCTGTTCCCAATCCACGGGCACGCCGCAGGCCCAGAGGCGGGCAATGGTGCCGATATGCCAGGCGTCATCGGCCATGGCCTGTTCGGGATGGCGCAGGGCCGGGATGATCTGACCTGACGGCACGCCATTGGCCTGCGCCAGGGACGACAGCGCCCGCCCCGGCCCCATTTCCAGATAGACACGGGGGCCTTCGGCCATCAGCCTTGCCATGCAGGGCTGAAAGTTCACCGTATTGCGCAGGTGTTGCACCCAATAGTCCGGGTCGGTCGCCTGCGCGGCGGTCAGCGCAAGCCCCGTCCGGTTCGACAGGATCGGCAGGTTGGGCGGATTCAGCCGGATGCTGCGCAGATAATCGCCAAAGGGCTTCAGGATCGGCTCCAGCATCCGGCTATGCGCGGCGATGTCGATGGCGACACGCTGGGTTTCCACGCCTTCGGCCGCAAGTTTCCCGGCCCGCGCCTGCAAGGCCGCATCGGGGCCTGACACCACGCACAGCCCCGGCGCATTGACCGAGGCCATATCCAGATCGCCCGTCAGATGCGGGCGCAGATCGGTGTCTGCCATGGGAACCGACAGCATGCCGCCCGGCGCGATGGTGTCAAAGAGCTGCCCGCGCAGCAAGACAAGGCCGATGCAATCGTCAAAGCTCATCACCCCGGCCAGCGCGGCGGCGGTGTTTTCGCCCATGGAATGGCCGACCAGAGCGGCGGGTGACACGCCCCAGCTTTCGTACAGTTTGGCCAGCGCATATTCGGTGATCATGATGAGCGGCAGCTGCACGCTGGGCTTTTTCAGCGCCGCATTGGCCGCCGCCTCTTGCCCCTTTGGCGGCAGCCACAGCGCGCGGATGTCGTAATCCAGCTGCGGCTCCAGCACCGCAAGGCCCTTGTCCATCCAGTCGGCAAAGACCGGTTCGGTTTCATAAAGGTCCCGCGCCATGCCGGCATATTGCGCACCGCCACCGGGGAACATGAACACGACCTCGGGGTTGTCGCCAAGGAAATCATGGTTGAACACCCGGCGCGTGTCGCCCCCCTCCAAAAGCCGCGCCGCCTCTTCATGGCTTTCCGCCACGATGACGCGCCGCTTTTCAAAGGCGCGGCGGCCCTCCTTCAAGGTATAGGCCACATCGGCCATGGGCTGTTCGGGGTGCGCGCGCAGATGCGCCGCCAGCCGGGCCGCCTGCCCGTCAAGCGCAGCCTTTGACCGGGCCGAGATCACCAGGGGCTGGAAGGGAAAGATGCTGGCGTCCGAGGCCGCGCGCGGTGGCGCCTCCTCCAGAACCGCATGGGCGTTGGTGCCGCCGACGCCCAGCGAGTTGACCCCGGCGCGCAGCACGGGGGCCTGCCAGTCGGTCAGCCGGTCATTCACCCGGAAGGGGCTGGTTTCAAAGGCGATGGCCGGGTTCGGCGCCTCATAGCCAAGGCTTGGCGCCAGCTGGCGGTGGTGCAGCTGCAACGCCACCTTGATAAGGCTGGCCACCCCGGCGGCGGTATCCAGATGGCCGATGTTGGTTTTCACGCTGCCGATGCGGCAGGTGCCGACGGCATCTGTCGTTTCGCGGAAGGCCTGCGTCAGGGCGGCCACTTCGATCGGGTCGCCCAGATAGGTGCCGGTGCCGTGACATTCGACATAGGTCACACTGTCGGCATCAACCCCGGCAATCGCCTGCGCCTCGGCGATACAGCGGGCCTGCCCATCCACCGAAGGGGCCAGATAGCCCGCCTTCGCCGCACCGTCATTGTTGACGGCCGATCCTTTCAGGATCGCCCAGATATGGTCGCCGTCACGGACCGCATCCTTGGCGCGTCGCAAGACCACACAGCCCGCGCCCGACCCAAAGACAGTGCCCTGCGCCCGGTGGTCAAAGGCGTGGCAATGCCCGTCGGGCGACAGAATTTCACCTTCGGTAAAAAGATAGCCGCGCGCCTGCGGCAGTTCGATCGTGACACCGCCCGCCAGCGCCATGTCACATTCCCCGTTCAACAGCGCCTGTGCCGCGAAATGCACCGCGACAAGGCTGGTCGAACAGGCGGTCTGCACGTTGATGCTTGGCCCTTTGAGGTCAAAGATATGGCTGACACGGGTGGCCAGAAAATCCTTGTCATTG
>JALQYS010000457.1 GCA_023254015.1 Paracoccaceae bacterium | reverse complement strand
ATCAAGTTCAACAAGGACTTCGGTGTGAATTACTTCCCCGTGGTGGAACCCGTGATCGAAGGCGCCGCGACCCGCGTGATGAGCTTGCGCGATGGCACCTCGAAAATGTCGAAATCCGATCCCTCGGATCAGTCGCGCATCAACCTGACCGATGATGCGGATACGATTTCGAAGAAAATCCGCAAGGCCAAGACCGATCCGGAACCGCTGCCCGACCATCTGGACGGGCTGAAAGACCGGCCCGAGGCGAAGAACCTTGTGAATATCTACGCAGCCTTGGCAGGCCATACCCCCGCGCAAGTCATCAAGGATTTCGCAGGCGCGCAGTTCGGCACCTTCAAACCGGCGCTGGCCGATCTGGCGGTGGCGAAACTGTCGCCCATCACCACCGAGATGAACCGCCTGATGAAAGACCCCGCCGAAATTGACCGGATTCTGGGCCAGGGCGCCGAGCGGGCCGAGGCGATTGCCCGGCCGATCGTCGATCAGGTCTATGACATCCTCGGCATGATCCGCTCGCGCCGCTGACCCGGAACTGGCCTTGCCGGACGCCCTGACGGACGCCCGCCGGGTAGACAGTCAGGGCGCAGCCCCTTAAGCCTATGCAAAAAGGGAGAGGGCCAATCATGGCAAACACGTCGCAGTCGCTGTTCGAACGCGGGATGAAGGTTCTGGTCGAGGGGGTTTCCTCGGCCTCGCGCGGGCCGGCCACCTTTGGCGGCGCCCCGCGCTACATGTCCCACGGGGTCGGCGCGCGGCTTTATGATGTGGACGGGCGCGAATATATCGACTGGATGATGGCCTTTGGTGCGCTGCCCCTGGGCCATGCCCACCCCAAGGTAGTGGAAACCATCACCCGCGAAGTCGCCCGCGGCACCCATTTCGCCACGGCGCTGGAGGTTGAGGTCGAGGTGGCCGAGATGCTGGTGGCGCTTTTGCCCCACGTCGACAAGGTGCGCTTTGCCAACACCGGAACCGAGGCCGCCATGGCTGCCTTCCGCCTTGCCCGTGGCCATACCGGGCGGCGCAAGATCATCAAGTTCGAGGGGCACTATCACGGCTGGTGGGATGCGGTTCTGGTCAACACCAACCCCCTGCCCCCCACCATGCTGGGCCACCCCAACGACCCGATCCGAATTCCCGACAGCTCGGGCATCCCCGAAGAGGCGTGGAAGGATACCATCGTCGTCCGCTGGAACGACTTTGACGCGCTGGAACGCGCCATGGCGCTGCATGGGGCAGAGGCGGCTTGCGTGGTGACTGAAGGCGTCATGTCGAACATGGGGGTGATCCCGCCGAAGCCGGGCTATCTGCAGCGGATGCAAGAGCTTTGCCGCCAATACGGCGCGCTGTTCTATCTGGACGAAACCGTGACCGGCTTCCGTCTGGCGGCGGGGGGTGCGGCAGAGCTTTACGGCCTGACCCCTGACATCGTGACCTATGGCAAGGCGCTTGGGGGCGGTCTGCCCATGGCCATGATCGGCGGCCGGGCCGAGATCATGGCGGGCCTTGAATGGGGCAAGGTCTTGCATTTCGGCACCCATAACGCGGGCCGCCTGGCGCTGCACCTGACCAAGGTGATGCTGGAAACCATGCTGGCGGACAATCAGGCGGGCTTTGCCAGGATCAAGGATCTGGGGCTGAAGATGGCCGGCGAAGTGCGCCGGGTGGCCAAGGCCTCGAACCGCCACGGCGTGGTTGTGCAGGGCGTGAACTCGATGTTCCAGATCTTTTTCACCGACCGCGAAGAAATCAATGATTTCCGCGACTTCTGCACCCATGTCGACCGCGCCAAGTTCCGCGAGTTCGCCCTGCGGCTGATGGACAAGGGCATTTACATGAACCCCTCGGCCACGCTGCATTCGCTGTCCTCGGTGGTCCATACCGAGGCGGACATTGCCGCCACCGCCCGCGCCATGGCCGAGGTGCTGGAGGAGATGCCTTGAGGATCGGCCTTCTCGGCATCGGCCACCTTGCAGGATTTCTGGTGCAAGGGGCGCAAGGGGCGGGGCATGAGTTTGTGCTCTCGCCCCGCAATGCCGAAAGGGCCGACGATCTGGCCCGCCGCTTTGGCTGCCAGGTGGCGGACAGCAATCAGGCGGTGGTGGACGCCTGCGAGATGGTGCTGGTCTGCCTGCCCGCCGCCCAGGGGCTGGAGATTCTGCGCGGCCTGAGCTTTCGGCCGGGACAGGCGCTGTGCTCGGCCATGGCGGGCGTGCCCGTGAACGCTCTGCGGGCCGCCGTCGCCCCTGCCGAGGTGACGGTCGCCATGATGCCGGGCCATGCCAACGCCTATGCCGCAGGTCTGACGCTCTTGCACCCGCCCCATCCCCGCTGGGCCGCCTTCTTTGCCGCCTGCGGCCCGGTGCACGAACTGGTCACGCCGCGCGACTTCGAGACGGCGGCGGTGTTCGGGGCCATGTCGGGCGCCTCCTTTGCCTTCATGCAGCGGCTGATCGACTGGTATCAGACCGAGGGGCTTGACCCCACCACCGCCCGCCGTCTAGTTGCCGAAACCCTGCGCGGCAATGCCGAGGTTCTTCTGCTATCAACCGACCCGCTGGAGACGATCGCGGCCGGGGTGGCCACACCGGGCGGCATCACCGAACAGCTTCTGACCGATCTGGCCGAGCGCGACGCCTTGCTTGCCTGGTCTCACGCGATGAGCCGCGTCTTGCGCCGGATGGCCCCGACCCGAGCGGACAAGAACACCCTCTGATTGCAGGCCCCTCGGCTACCCACAGGGTGATTCGCCTTATCCACAGAAGATTTGCTGAGTTTTCACTTTACAGGCTTTCGCCTTGACCACACAATATCTAGTAAGGCTGATGTCGGGCAGCGCTGATCCTTGCCGGACGCACAGCCTGTAGCGGAGAGCTTCCGCGCAAGGCGTTATTGTGGGGCGGGCATGTCGGTTTCTGAAGATTTCCTTGCGTTGGACGAGCTGCATCCGATCGACATCGTCGAGGATCTGGCTGCCCATCACGACTGGGAATTCGATCGCGTCACCGATGACCAGATCGCAATGGCGGTCGAAGGCCAGTGGCGGACCTATTCGCTGACGCTGGCCTGGTCGGCACAGGATGAAACCCTGCGGTTGATCTGCACCTTCGAGATGGAGCCGCCCGAAGCCCGTCTGCCAGTCATCTACGACCTGCTGAACCGCTGCAATGACATGGTCTGGACGGGCGCCTTCACCTATTGGACCGAGCAAAAGCTGATGGTCTGGCGCTATGGACTGTGCCTTGCCGGCGGCCAAACCGTCAGCGCCGAGCAGATCGACCGGCTGATTTCCTCGGCCGTGATGGCCGCCGAACGGTTCTACCCCGCCTTTCAGCTGGCCGCCTGGGGCGACCGCTCTGCCGCCGATGCGATCAAGGTGGCCATTGCCGAGGCTTACGGTCGGGCCTAACCTGTTCCCCGAAACAGGGGGAATTCCATGGCATTGGAACAGGTGGCCCGCGATGGGCTTGTGCTTTTGGGGTGCGGCAAGATGGGGTCGGCGCTGCTGGCCGGATGGCTTGAGGCCGGCTTGCCGCCCGCGTCGATCTGGGTGCTGGAGCCCAATCCGACAGACTGGCTGAAATCAACCGGCGTGCATCTGAACGACGGTGTGCCGCCCGCGCCCGCCGTGGCCCTGCTGGCCGTCAAGCCGCAGATGATGGGCGCGGCCCTGCCAGCGCTGCAAGCCTTGGGCAATGGGCGCACGCTGATGGTGTCGATCGCGGCAGGAACCTCGATCGCCACCTTCGAGGCGGCTTTCGGCGACCGCACACCCATTGTCCGCACCATGCCCAACACCCCTGCCATGGTGGGGCGCGGCATCACCGGCATTTGCGCCAACACCCACGCCGGGGCCGCCGGTCTGGCGCTGGCCCGCACGCTGATGCAGGCCGTGGGCGAGGTGGTGGAGCTGGACGGTGAACATCAGATCGACGCGGTGACCGCCGTATCCGGATCGGGTCCGGCCTATGTCTTTCACCTGATCGAGGCGATGGCGGCTGGCGGGGTTGCGCAGGGTCTCTCGCCCGAGGTCGCCATGAAGCTGGCCCGCGCCACGGTCTGCGGGGCGGGGGAACTGGCGTTCCGGTCCCCTGAGCCGGCCAGCCAGCTGCGCATCAACGTCACTTCGCCGGGCGGCACCACGGCCGCGGCTCTGGCCGTGCTGATGGACGAAGCCACGGGCCTGCCGCCGCTGCTGGAGCGCGCCATCAAGGCCGCCGCCGACCGGGGACGGGAGCTGGGCAAATGACCATTACCTATGACGATTTCGCCAAGGTGGATATCCGCGTCGGCCGCATCACCCGCGCCGAACCCTTCCCCGAGGCGCGCAAGCCGGCGATCAAGCTTTGGGTCGATTTCGGCCCGGAGATCGGGGAAAGGCGGTCCTCGGCGCAGATCACCCGGCACTATACGCCCGAAGGACTGGTCGGCCGGCAGGTGCTGGGCGTGGTGAATTTCCCGCCGCGCCAGATCGGCAAGGTCATGTCCGAGGTGCTGATCCTGGGCCTGCCGGATGAAGATGGCGAGGTGGTGCTGATCGGGCCGGGCCATGAGGTGCCCTTGGGCGGGAAAATGTT
>JALQYS010000402.1 GCA_023254015.1 Paracoccaceae bacterium | reverse complement strand
CAGGGCGTCGATGGCGTCATGGTCGGCGGGGCGCGCGGCGCGCATGTGGTCGGGAAGGGCGGGGTTCTTCACGTCATCAGCCTTTGAAACAGGTGTCCCGGTGCCATTTCAGATAGGCGGGATGTGGGGATTTGGCCGGATCTGACGGCAAGATCAGCTTGCGGTCCGGCACGAAAAGCCGCGCGGCGATATCGCTGGCCACCGAATCGCTGGCGATGAGAAGGCTCATGTCCTCGTCCACCGAGACCAGACCCCGGTCGAACATCCAATGTACGGTTCCCGACAGGGCAAGGCCGTTTCGCACCGTGTCCGGGCCGCGCGCCTCGACCGGGACAATATGGGCGGCCTCGACTTCGGGCCGGCCGCCGCCATTGCGCAACAGAAGCCCCGACATCGCACAGCGCGCGCCATAGGCGGATTTGACCTGGCGCGCAAAGGCGCGGTCGCGGAAGGCCCGAGAGGACAGGATCTGTGCGCGGTCGGCGGTGAGGGGAAGAAAGCCGGCCTGCGCTTCGGCAAATCCGGACTGCAGGGGTTGGGGCAGCGGCCCCTCACGCGGCAGGGTGTCTGGGGTGATATCCTCGCGCAGGCCCTCATCAATGATGGCAGCGAAATCGGCGTCGGAAATCAGGCGGACCGAAGAGGTGTTGGAACCGCGCGACTTGGGCAAGCCGGTTTCATAGGGGGTATCATCGGGGCGGAACCGGGGGACGGGGCGTTCGAAATCCAGCCGCGATGCCCGATCGAGGATGGCGTAAATGTGGGTCGGGTCCGTTGGGTCGGGCGCGATTTTGTCAACGCGCTGAACGGCGTAGTAGCCGGACTGACCGCCGCGCTTGCCCTGATAGAAGATCACCCAATCGCCCGCCGTTTGCGCGACACGCGACAGATACATGTTCGGAAAGTGATAAAGCTCGCCCGGGCGGTCGTCATAGGCGGAATGGCTGGAGGCGATGAAAACGGCTTTCATGGCCGCCAGGTTAGCGGGGTGGGCGCAGCGTGCAATGGAAAAGGGCGGCCCCGTAGGACCGCCCCTTCCATGTGTCAGCCGGAAGGCCGGAGATGATTACATCATCCCGTCCATGCCGCCCATGCCACCCATGCCGCCGCCAGCCGGGGCCGACTTGTCGGCAGGCTTGTCGGCGATCATCGCTTCGGTGGTGATGAGGAGCGAGGCAACCGAGGCCGCGTCTTCCAGAGCGGTGCGGACAACCTTGGCCGGGTCGATCACGCCGAACTTGAACATGTCGCCATATTCTTCGGTCTGCGCGTTGAAGCCAAAGGTCTTGTCGGTGGATTCGCGCACCTTGCCGGCAACCACGGCCCCGTCAACGCCCGCGTTCTGGGCGATCTGGCGCAGCGGCGCTTCGATGGCGCGGCGGACGATGTTGATGCCGTTGGTCTGGTCGGCATTGGCGCCCACGAGGCCTTCCAGCACCTTGCCAGCCTGGATCAGGGCGACGCCGCCACCGACCACGATGCCTTCTTGAACGGCAGCGCGGGTGGCGTTCAGCGCGTCATCCACGCGGTCCTTGCGCTCTTTCACTTCGACTTCGGTCATGCCGCCGACCTTGATCACGGCAACACCGCCAGCCAGTTTGGCCACGCGCTCTTGCAGCTTTTCACGGTCGTAGTCCGAGGTGGTTTCCTCGATCTGGGCGCGGATCTGGGCCACGCGGGCTTCGATCTCGGCCTTGGCACCGGCGCCATCAACGATGGTGGTGTTGTCCTTGTTGATCTGGATCTTCTTGGCGCGGCCCAGCATGTCGATGGTGACCGACTCAAGCTTCATGCCCAGATCGTCCGAGATCACCTGACCGCCGGTCAGGATCGCGATGTCCTGCAGCATGGCCTTGCGACGATCGCCAAAGCCCGGGGCCTTGACAGCAGCGATCTTCAGGCCGCCGCGCAGCTTGTTGACCACGAGGGTCGCCAGCGCTTCGCCTTCAACGTCCTCAGCCACGATGACCAGCGGGCGCTGCGACTGGATGACAGCTTCCAGCAGCGGGACCATCGGCTGCAGCGACGACAGCTTCTTTTCGTGCAGCAGGATGAAGGCGTCTTCCAGCTCGGCAATCATCTTGTCGGCGTTGGTGACGAAATAGGGCGACAGGTAGCCGCGGTCGAACTGCATGCCTTCCACGACGTCGGTCGAGGTTTCCAGGCCCTTGTTCTCTTCGACGGTGATCACGCCCTCGTTGCCGACTTTCTGCATCGCGTCAGCGATCTGACGACCGATTTCAGCTTCGCCGTTGGCCGAGATGGTGCCAACCTGAGCAACCTCAGCCGAGTCTTTCACCGGGCGGGCAGCGGCCTTGATGGCCTCGACGACTTTGGCGGTGGCCATGTCGATGCCGCGCTTCAGGTCCATCGGGTTCATGCCGGCGGCGACGGCTTTCATGCCTTCGCGAACGATGGCCTGGGCCAGAACGGTGGCGGTGGTGGTGCCGTCGCCCGCTTCGTCATTGGTGCGGGAAGCGACTTCCTTCACCATCTGGGCGCCCATGTTTTCGAACTTGTCAGACAGTTCGATTTCCTTGGCAACCGACACACCGTCCTTGGTGATGCGCGGCGCGCCGAAGGATTTGTCGATCACCACATTGCGGCCTTTCGGGCCGAGGGTCACCTTCACAGCGTCAGCGAGGATGTTCACGCCGCGCAGCATGCGGTCGCGGGCATCGGTATCAAAACGTACGTCTTTCGCACCCATGGTGCTACTCCTTCATATCTGGTTGGATGGATTGGCAGACATCGGCGGGCGGGCGTTCAGCCCGCCACCTGCAGGATCAGGAAATGATCCCCATGATGTCGCTTTCCTTCATGAT
>JALQYS010000350.1 GCA_023254015.1 Paracoccaceae bacterium | reverse complement strand
CACGTTCATCGTGCCACGCTCCAGCATCAGGTCGGTCGGGCGAATATGCGCGCGCCCCTGCACTGACCGTGACACTGATTTCAATTCAAGCGCCATCCCATTCCCCTATTCGGCAGCGGGGCCAAGCGCCCCGTCTTTTGCAGCAGCGATCATGAACGCATCCAACTTCGCTATCTGATCGGCTGTCATCCGCAGCCCAAGTTTTGTGCGCCGCCAGACCACATCTGCCGCCCCGCGGGCAAACTCGCGTGTCATCAGCCAACGCACCTCAGCCTCGGTCAGGGTGGCGCCAAAGTCGCAGCCCAGATCGGCAGCCGTTTTCGCATCACCCAGCAAGATTGCAGCCTCGGCCCCATAGGCTCGGACCAAACGCCCAGCCCAGTAATCCGACAGGAATGTGAACCGCGCCTTCAGATCATCGATCAAGCAGGTCACGCCATTATGGGGAAAATCTCCGCCGGGCAAAGGCACGCGCGCGGTCCATTGCCCGGAAGCTTGCGGAAAGAACGGTGCCAGCTTTGCCAGCGCACTTTCTGCAAGGCGGCGATAGGTGGTGATCTTACCGCCAAAGACGTTCAACAGCGGAGCGCCGTTACTGTCCAGAGACAGGACATAATCCCGTGTTGCCGCTGTGGCTGACTTGGCCCCATCGTTGTAAAGCGGTCTGACGCCAGAAAAAGTCCAGACCACATCTTCAGCGGTGATGGGCTTGGCGAAGTAGCGGCTGGCAAAGTCCAAGAGATAGTCGCGTTCGGCATCCGTGCAGACCGCGTCGGCTGGCGCCCCCTGATGATCCTGGTCGGTGGTGCCGATCAGTGTAAAGTCCTGCTCATAGGGGATAGCAAAGACGATGCGGCCATCGGTGCCTTGAAAGAAATAGCAGCGGTCGTGATCATAAATCTTGCGGGTGACGATATGTGAGCCGCGCACCAGCCGCACACCTTCGGTGGTGTTCAAGCGCACGACATTGCGGATGACATCTTCCACCCAAGGCCCGCCCGCATTGACCAGCGCACGGGCCTTGTGGGCCTGCGTGCCGTTCGGTCCTTCGGTCACAAGCTCCCACAGATCACCGACGCGGGCAGCAGAAGTGACGCGGGTGCGCGTTAACACCACCGCGCCACGCTGAGCTGCATCACGCGCGTTCAGCGACACCAATCGCGAATCTTCGACCCAGCAGTCCGAGTATTCATAGGCATGGCGGAATTTCGGCTGCAGCACCGCACCCGCAGGATCGCACGTCAGATCCAGCGTGCGCGCGCCGGGCAGGATCTTGCGGCCCCCCAGCGTGTCATAAAGAAACAACCCAAGCCGGATCAGCCAAGCCGGTCGCCGTCCCTTCATCCACGGCATCACCCGCGACAAAAGACGCCCTGTCGGCGTGTCACCTTCAAACCGCATGTCGGGCGAATAGGGAAGAACAAACCGCATGGGCCAAGAAATGTGGGGCATCGCGACCAACAGGGTTTCTCGCTCCTCCAGCGCTTCACGCACGAGTCGGAACTCGAAATACTCAAGATAGCGCAACCCGCCATGAAACAACTTGGTCGATGCCGATGATGTGGCTTGGGCAAGATCCCCCTGTTCCGCCAGAACGACCGACAATCCGCGTCCAACTGCATCGCGTGCGATGCCGCATCCATTGATGCCGCCGCCGATGATGAACAGGTCGGTCGTGTTGGTCCCGCTTGTCATTGGCACGCCAGTCTCCCCCAGACGCTGCGATAAAATTCAAAAGAATGCTATGTGTCAATCGGTAATTTTCGTTATTGCGCGATATCCGGATAAGCGAACACTAATCTTTGCCACATGCGAATACTCTCACGCATACGCACAACACTTTAGAGAATTCGCGCAATTTCGCGCCGCAATGCAGCATATGTAGGCGCACGAAAGCCGCGAGTTTTCCCTCTTGTGCGCCAGGGGAACTTCAACGAAAATCAATGATACCTTTCGCAAATCAAGGAATGAGACGTGGCGCTCAGCTTTCGTCAAAGTGAAATCCTCGACATGGTCCGCCTCGAAGGCCGGGTTATGGTCGACGATTTGGCGCAGAAATTTGACGTGACACTGCAAACCATTCGCCGCGACCTGTCGGAGTTGGCTGACATGGGGCATCTGGACCGGGTTCATGGTGGCGCCGTGCCGCGGACCGGGGCCACCAACCTTGGGTATGAACAGCGGCGGCGGATGAATCAGGATGCCAAGTTCGCCATCGCACGGGCCTGTGCCGCAGCGATCCCCGAGAATTGCTCACTGATCATGAACCTCGGCACGACCACCGAAGCCGTGGCGCAAGAATTGTTGACCCACCGCAACATCACTGTCGTGACCAACAACATGAATGTCGCCAATACACTGGCCGCCAATCCGGGCTGCGAGATCATGGTCGCAGGCGGCGCCTTACGCCGATCCGACGGCGGCCTAGTCGGAGAACTGACGACCCAGTTCTTTGAACAGTTCAAGGTTGACTATGCGGTGATCGGCGCCTCAGCACTGGATCGGGACGGTGACATTCTCGACTTTGATCTTGCGGAGGTTCGGGTTTCAAAGACGATCATCCGGCAATCGCGCAAGGTGTTTCTGGTTTGCGATGCTTCCAAGCTGGATCGATCGGCGCCAGCCCGACTTGCCTCTCTGGCAGAAATCGATACGTTGTTTACTGATCGTGCTCTTCCACCGGAATTGGCTCGTAGATGCAACGACTGGGGAACCAAGGTCACCATAGTCAGTTAAACCTAGAGTCAGCCGCTGCCGCGCTTGGCCTCAGCACCCTCTCTTGAGGCACGACGTGGGCATGTAATTGCGCCACAAATCGTCTTCCGTCTCTGCAGCAGTTCTTTGAAAAAATACCCACCTCAACAGGCGCATAGCTTGGGTTAGACTGGGCTCGAAGATCGCGCCCTATCATCTCGAGGCCAACGGCGAGGGCGTCTGCCCCCCTCCCATGGTTCCTCCCCGGCCCTATCAGTATACGGGGGGGCGTTGCTCGGCATTTCGCTAGCGACTGGCAATTTCACCGGGGAATCCACCTGGAATCCAGCACGCTGAGGTCGTGATTTTTAATGAATCATTTTCAATAGCTTACAAAATCACGACTTTGACGCGCTGGATTCTTTTGCGGAATCCAGCGTAGCCAAGTCGTGATTTCGGAAGCCATTTCGGCACCCCTTGGTTCGCTGATCTGAAAGCCAAGCGACTGGCGGCGTGACGCCGCACCGTGGGATCAAACCACCGGATTGATCCTGTATACCATTCCCCGGCTGCCTTCCTTTGCGGAAGTGACGCATAGCCCCAGCTTCTTGCGCAAGGTGCTGGAGATCACGGCTCTCGCCGTGTGCGACTGCCATTGCGTCGCGGCGGTTATTTCCGCCAACGTGGCACCCTCGGGGGCTTGAAGCATCGAAATCAGCAGGGCCTGTTTGGTGCCCCGACGCGGCACCGGCGCTTTCGGTTCGGCTTGGGCCCCAGCTCTTGCCTTCACGCGGATCGCAGCCATGGTTTGGACCACCACCGGGTCGATCCCGACGGCCAACAGGCCTTCGTCGGTCACCACCAGCGTGGTTCCGAGACCATCGCCCGTTTCGCGCCAAAGCGGGTCACTGCGCCGGATATTGGCCTCGACCTCCAGAAGCCAGCCGCAGTCGATCATCTTGCCAACGGCCATCTTTGCCGCAGCACCGACGAGCCCCTTGGGCAGTGGCAAAGCAAGGTTGCGGGGGCGCTGGGCTCCGGCAGTCAGGATCTTGCTTTGGGTATCTGTGAGTTTGTGCATTTGTCTGCGCCTCCTTGGCTCATTGGGCGTGAGGGTGTTCGGTCAGGCGCTTTCACCCTGCGCAGCGCCCGCAGCGAGGGCGAAATATTGCACCCAGCCCGTCAGGTAAGGCAGCCCTGCCGGGATCCCCTCAAGGCGCTGGGTCTGGGCCGAGATGCGCCAGCCCTGCCATTTGGTGATGGTGGCTTTGATGGCACTTGCGCTATCGGGCGTCCCGCTTTGCAGGGCCCCCATCACATCATCGGCAAAATGGCGGCCCGCGCGGCTATCCAGAAAGTCCCGCACCCCGATGAGGTCTTCTTCGCTCTTGGCGCGAACCGCAGCGGCGACCAAGGTCAAGGCCAGCGCCCAGACCTCTGCGCTCCGCCGCTCCCGCAAAGGGCAGGTGGTCATGGCCCCGAAAAAGCCTGCATCTTCGTTCAGGCTGGGCAGAATGGGGTGCTTGGTCATGGCGGAAGGTCCTTATCGGGGTGGCTGGCGGAGCACTCGCCCTCGCCTGTTCAAGTTCATGCGGCGCTGAGGGCCTCAAGCGTGGCGATGTGGTTGCGTAGCGTCGTGGCCTCCTCGCGTGCGGCGTCCGCCCAGAAGGCGGCGCGGGCGTTGCAGGCGCGGGCGAGATGCTCGGCATCTTGCTGCGTGAACCGGTTAACCTTGTGCGCGCGGCCATGCCCCGTGCAGGTGGCGCGATGTTTGCCTCCCTCGGGGGTCAGCGTGAAGGTTAGGGGGCCGAAGTCATCCATGATGATCCAGTTGTGCGACGCGATCGTGGCGCAGGCGCTGGGCGCGAGGCGGGCTTCGATCTCTTCAGCGGCGACGCGAAACTCGTCGATCAGGAGGACGGTGGGGTTGGTCATGGCGGGCTCCGGTGGGGGTGAGTTGCATCGTTTTCTTGGGATGACCATCGCTCTCACGTAGCGATTATCGTAGCGAAATCAGCGCAATAAGATTGCTATCTGGTCTCGTGATCCCGAGGGCTTGCGTCCACCCATTGCCCGTCTTTCCAGAGGTAGAGATGCGCGAATTGGCAAGTGGGGGTCGCGAAGACCTGCGCGGGGCGCGGCGGATCGAAACACTCCAGCGCATCTGAGCGAACCTGCCGAAGTTCGCAGGCCGCGAGGATGGCCTCCGGCGTCCATGCCGCCAGCGCAGGTAGCATGTGCGAGGGGTAGCCGTCGAAGTGGACATAGACATGGGCCCATTCCTCGGGTCCGATCTGGATGGCGATCTGTGCGCGGGAGCTCATCAATCCGCCCTTTCAGGGGTTGCCGCTGCAGCGGTTTCTGCCCCAGCGCGGCGCCCGGCCTCATAGGCCGCTTCAAGCGCCGAGCGGATCGCCCAGACCGCGACATCGTGGAAGTCGAGGCGGTCGGAGTCCCGGGTCTCGAGGGTTTCGAGGAAAAAGTGCCGCTCGGCTATCGCTATGAGCAGCGCGTCGCGTGCGGCATCCGAGGTGGGTTTGCGCTTGGTCATCATCTGATCCCTGCCAGGCAGGTGCGCGATGCACCCTATCTCGCGGGTCAGACTCGCTCAGCGAGAAAGTGTAATCAACGACAAATAGACAGTCTTTCCTGTTTATTTACAATGTGTTGAAAGGCGCGCAATCGCCATGGAAGGTCTATCTGAACGCGACTACGCCACCCATAGCGGGCTCTCCCGCGGGGCAGTGCAAAAGGCCCGCAAGACCGGACGATTGGTGCTCTTTGCCGATGGTTCAATCGATGCCGTCGCGTCCGATGCACGACGCGGCGCGATGACCGATCCTGATCAGCAGGCACGGTCGCGGGGTGGGTTGGGTGCAAATTGGGCGAACAAGAGATGGTGAGACGAGTCGACAATATCCACACTATGGCATATATTGCCAATACGATCGCAGGAGGCAGCTATGGGTACCCGAAACGTCGTCTTGACGGATAGCCAATCGGTCTTGATCGATCAATTGGTCGCCTCGGGACGCTATCAAAATGCTTCTGAAGCACTGCGGGCAGGCTTGCGTCTTCTTGAGCGCGAGGAGGTCGAGCTGAGCGATTTGCGCACTCGGCTGTCTGTCGGGCTCGAACAGGCACGGGAAGGCGCTATGGCCGAGGGCAGTGGCGAGGATGCTGTTCGTCGTGCCTTTGCCTTCGCTCGCAATCGTTCCTGATCCGCACTGCCAATGACAAAACCCTGGCGTCTGACACGCGTGGCGGAACGTTCGCTGATCGATATCGCGGTATGGACGGCGGAGACCTTTGGCCCAAGGCAGGCTGCGGCATATGAGGAAGATTTGATTGCCGCATGTCGAAATATCGCGGCGGGGGTGGCGCATTCCCAGGATTGCCGTCGGCTCATCGATCCGGATTTGCCTGAGAACCTTCGTTTTGCACGCGTTGGGCAGCATTTTGTCGTCTTTATCGACGCGGTCGAGCAAATCGTCATCGTCGATTTCCTGCACAGCCGGTCTGATCTACCTCGACGTCTGGCAAATCTGTCGCCCAAGCGGGGTGACATCGAGCACTGACACTGGGGCATTCCCGGTGAACGTAGAGTTCAATGTCTTCAATTCGCGAAACCATCCTTACCGCGTTCGTCGCGCGACTGTCAGCGCTGCCCGCGACAACCCTGCGCGGGGAGGTGCTGCCGGAACGCATCCCTGCTTCAGGTCTGCTGCTCCTGCGCGACGGCGACCCCGGCGAGCGGGAGGTCACGCTGTCGCCGCTGCGCTATGTGCCAGAGGGAAGAACAGGGTTTCCTTCAAGAACTGGTCCCGCGTACTGTCGTTGAAACTCTCCACAAAGCGTTCTGCATTGGCCTGTATAGCCCGATGTAAAGCAATTCGATCTTGTGCTCAGCGCACCGCTTCAAGACCGGGTTCGAGGTCAGTTCCGTCCCCATCCATTGTCCTTGAACCAATTGCTATCACGAGGCCGATCGCTGACGATCATCTAGGACTTACCGAGACGGTCGCTCAGCGCCGTCAATCCCCGCGCCTCACACTCCATCATAAGAACTGCCATTTGGCATGGCCTGTACCGTACCAATCTCTTTCAGGGCTAGGTCTTTGAAGGCCCGCATCGTCGCCGTCGGGGCGAACTTTCCCGCATGGATCAGCACCACGCGGCTCGAGGGCAGATTTCCGGCAAGCGGGCGCGTCACGACCTGCCGATTGTCATAGGTCTGGCCATAGGGCAAATCCGTGGCCAAGATGCCCACGCCCTGCCCGTTTGCCACCAGCGCACGCAGCATTTCAATCGACCCTGTCTCATATGCGATTTCGGGCAGCGCCCCTACGATTTGAAACAGCGACAACACATAGCCCCGGCTGTGCGGCAGATTGACAAGGATCAGCGGATCGCGCGCCAGATCGGCCAGATCGACCACCTCATGCCGTGCCAGCGGATGATCCACCGGCAGCACCGCCCGTGGAGGGGCCTCGACCAACAGGGTGGCCTCAAGCCCTGTGGGCAGCCCCACATCATAAAGCAGCGCCAGATCCAGCGTTCCGGCCAAGATGGATTGGCAAAGTGCGGCGATGTCGCCTTCGGTCAAATGCACCTTAGCGCCGGGATGGGCCGCGCCGAATTGGTCTATCAGCATGGGCGCATAGCGCGGGCCAAGCGTGGAATAGACCCCCAGCCGCAGCTCTTGCACCCTGTCCGCCTGCCCCGCGAAAACCCGGTCGGCCTCTGCCCGAAGCTGTCGCAACCCGGCAAGCCGATCATGGCCAAAGGGGGTGGGCGACATGCCAAGCCCCGGCAGACGCCGAAACAACGGCGCGCCGAAATAGGTCTCCATCTGGGTGATCGCGACCGAAACCGAGGGCTGCGAGACATTCAGCGCCCGCGCCGCCGAGGCCGTCGATCCAGTTTCGGCCACGGCAAGCACATAGTCGATCTGGCGAAAGCTGAATGGAATAGGATTCATTCATACAATATATACGGAACTATTATTTCTGCCTATAGATTGCTTTTATTAATGTTGCGGCACCCCTGATGCGAGGCCGCCATGACCGCCAATTCCAAACCGCTCTCTGATCTTAGGATTCTTGATTTTACCCGCGTGCTTGCCGGGCCTTATGCCACGGCCCTGATGGCCGATCTCGGGGCAGATGTCATCAAGATCGAAGGCCCGGAAGGCGACGAATACCGCCATGTCGGCCCGTTTCAGCACGGCGAAAGCGCGCTGTTCCAATCGGTCAATCGCGGCAAACGGTCGATTGTACTGGACCTGAAAGACCCCAAAGATCGCGACACGGCCATCGCCATGGCCGAGCGCGCCGATGTGCTGGTTGAAAACTTTCGCCCCGGTGTCATGGAGCGGCTGGGCCTTGGGGCGGAGGCCCTTTGCGCCCGCAATCCGCGGCTGATCTATGCCTCGATTTCAGGCTTTGGGCAAAGCGGGCCGATGGCTGCCCGACCGGCCTATGACATCATCGTGCAGGCAATGAGCGGCCTGATGGAACTGACCGGCAGTCCCGAAGGCGCGCCGACGATGGTTGGCGAAGCGATTGCCGATGTGGCAGCGGGGCTTTTCGCGGGCTGGGGCATTATGGCGGCACTGCATGAACGGCAGCGGACGGGCCGGGGCCGGGTGATTGATGTGGCGCTGGCCGATGCACTGGCCTCGATGATGCCAACCGCTGCCGCGCGGGTGCTGGTGGCCGACCAGACCCCGGTGCGCACTGGCAACAAACATGCGCTATCCGCGCCATTCGGTGTTTATGCCGCAAAAGCGGGCCATTTTGCGGTAGCCGTTCTGAATGACAAGCTGTTTGCTGGCTTTTGCGCGGCCATCGGGCGGGCAGATTTGGCGGCCGATCCTCGCCTTGTCAACGACAGCGCCCGGCGCGCGAACGAGACCGTGCTGGCCGAAGCCATCGAAAGCTGGGCTGCGGGGCAGACCGCCGAAGAGGCAGCGGTCGTGCTGACCAATGCGGGCATCCCCGCCGCCCCGCTTGCAACGGTGCGCGAGGTCTGGACCTCGGAGCACGCCATGGCCCGCGGTCTGGTATCGCCGGTGGCGCATCCCCTGCTGGGGGTGCTGAACCTGCCCGAACAGCCGGTTCAGTTTATCGGCAGCCCGCGTGGGCAGCGCCGTCCGGCCCCCGGCCTTGATGAACATGGCGCCGAGATCCGCGCCGAACTGGAGCGTTGAGCGATGATGTGGAACGATGAAGAACAGGCCGTTCTGTCCGAGATCAGCCGTTTCGCGGCCGAGGTGCTGGCCCCGAAAGCAGCGGAACTGGACGAAACCGCGCGATTTGCCACCTGCCACTTGCCGGACATGGCGGCCTTGGGCCTGATGGGCCTCAACCTGCCCGAGGCAGATGGCGGGCTTGGTCTGACGGGCCCGATGCTCTATCGCGCGGTCGAGATCATCGCAGGCGCTTGTGCATCAACCGCGTCGATGTTGACGGCGCATTTTCTGGCAACCGACAGCCTGCATCTTGGCGGCGATGCCGCGTTGAAGGCCCGCCTGCTGCCCCGCGCCGCACAAGGCGCATTGGGTGCCTTTGCGCTGACCGAACCCGGAGCGGGCTCCAACCCGGCCGACATGCGCACCACCGCCCGGCGCGAGGGGAACGGCTATCGGCTGCGCGGTTCGAAATGTTTCATCTCGAACGCGGGCGCGGCTGACTTCATCGTGGTTTACGCCAAGACCGACCCCGAGGCCGGCGCGCGCGGCGTTTCCGCTTTTGTCGTCGAGCCCGCCGCCACATCGGGCATTACCCTGTCGCCCGCCGAGCGCACCATGGGCCTGCGGGGGGGGCATGTTTTTGGCGTGACCTTTGACTGTTTTGTGCCGGAAGAAAACCGCATCGGCCCCGAGGGTAGCGGGTTTCGCACCGCGATGAAGGTGCTGGACAATGGCCGGATCGAGGTGGCTGCCCAGGCCACGGGCATCGCCGCCGTGGCGCTGGACGCCGCCGTGGCCTATGCCAAGGAACGGCAGGTTGGTGGCAAACCGATTGCCGATTTTCAGGGCCTGCAATGGATGCTGGCCGACAGTGCCAATGACCTCGCTGCCGCCCGCGCCTTGGGCTATGCCGCCGCCCGTCTGCGCGGCACCGGTGCGCGCTATGCCTCGGAAAGCGCACATGCCAAACTTTTTGCGACAGAGGCCGCATGGCGCATCGCAGACCGCGCCCTGCAAATCCACGGCGGCTATGGCTATTGCCGCGATTTCCCGCTGGAGCGCCATCTGCGCGACCTGCGAATTTTCCGGATCTACGAAGGCAGTTCCGAAATTCAACGCACGATCATTGCGCGGGAATTGTTGTCCTGACCCGGGTAAACTGACGCCGTATCTCGAAAGTGGAGAAAATCATCAGGTGGCGTAATCTCCGGGTGACCAGGCGCTTCTTACCGATGCCCGGGCCGCCGAGCAGGATCACGTTCTGGGCGCATCCACAGACTCTCAGCGGTGCGCGGTCCGGACCGCGGCCTCATTTGACCTTGCTAGAGGCGAAGTCGAAACCAGAGAACTTTTTCTAGGCCGGGAACTGCGCAGACTTCATGTAATACCCGCCATGCCCGCCTCCGCCTAACCTGTAAAACTCCAACACAAAGAGCGGTTTCCACGCAGCCTCAGCCGGTTCTGTTGGCTGCTCTCGCGGAGCAGACCCGGAGTAAAGGCCGATCCCGTCAGCCCCCCATCATCTCTTGTGCCAGAAAGGATTTGACCAACTGGGCTTGCAGGGATGACTTGGGTCGGATGGGCGCAACCAGATGGTGCCCGAGATCCGGTTTGATCTCGATCGTACCAAGCTTGACCAAAGCACCTGTTTCCAGCGCGTCGCCTAAAAGCATTTGCCAGCCCATGGCGATCCCGGCTCCGGCCGTTGCGGCAGCAAGGGTTTCGGTCAAGTAAGTCAGGCGCAGCGAGGGGGCGGCATTTGGAGGCCGCCCGCCGGACTGGGCGAACCAATCTGACCAGCGATACCAACTGCGATCTGGGACATCCTGTTCGATCAGATCGAACCGGCAGTTGGGAAAATCGCTGAGGTCGTGGCGTGCGGCATAATCCGGCGCGCACACAGGAAACACCGTATCGCCAGTGCGAGCTACAATCTCGCCATCCTGAAAGGGTCCTTTGCCATAGCGGAAGACCATATCAACCTCGCCAGAGCCCAGATCGATCCAGTCATCACGCGAGATCACGCGAAAGGCGGTTGCGGGATGCGCAGCACGAAACCGCAGGAGTCGCGGCACCAGCCAAAGCTGCGAGAACGCCACGGAGGCACCAATGGTAACAACATCCTTGGATGTCGTCCGCATCGCGTCAATCGCTTCGGCGATGCCGTAGAAATTCTCGGCCAAGGCCTGACCCAAAAGCAAACATTCCGCCGTTGGCTGCACCGCGCGATGGGCGCGGGTAAAAAGCGAACGGCCAAAATCTGCTTCCAGTGCCGCAATGTGGCGGCTCACTGCGGCCTGCGTCACGCCGATTTCTCGCGCGGCAGCAGAGATGGAGCGGTGGCGCGCCACAGCCTCCAGCGCCACCAGCGCAGTGAGAGAGGATAACTTGCGGCGGAAGTGCATAGGAAACTCCTTCTGCCGATTTTCTGCCAGATACCGCGCGTAAGCGATAGTTTTTCTTATGGATAGCCCAATCATTCGTGATCTTGAGCCAAAACCCAAGCGCCGTCAGTCTTGCGCCAGCCCCAAGGAGGAGCCGCCATGTCTGAGGAAATCACCGCCGTTGCACGCCGCCGTGGAGGCCGCTCTGTCGTGGCCGCCGCGCGTCAGGCCGAGCGCATTCCGCGGCTGCCCGTCCTTCGCTATGGCATCAACCCGGTGACAGCCGTCAATGACACCCAACTCGACCGCATCCATGCAGCCTCGATGGCAATCCTGCGGGACATTGGAATCGAATTTCGAGACGAAACCGCCCTGCACCAGTGGCGCGAGGTCGGCGCCAAGGTCGAGGGCAACCGCGTAAGATTGTCCGAGGAGATGGTCATGGGGCTGATTGCGAAGGCGCCGTCACGCTTTACCATCCACGGTCGCAATCCGGATCATGTCGCCGAGATTGGCCCTGATACGATGACCTTTGCCACAATGCAGGGCGCGCCTTGCGTGCGAGACCTGAACGGGAACCGCCGCGCCTCGACACTCGAGGATTTGCGTAATTTCAATCGGCTGACGCAGGCGCTGCCGGGTTTCCATATCGCGGGCGGCTTCACCTGCGAGCCGACAGATATCGCCGTGCCGTGGCGGCATCTTGAGATGATCCGCACTGCGCTTTTGGACACGGATCTGCCCTTCTTTGGCCTTGCAACTGGTAAGGCCAGGTCCGAGGATTGCGTCGCAATGGCACGCCTCGTTCATGGTGCCTTCATGGATGACCACGCCGTGATGCTTGCCCATATCTCCGGCAATTCTCCCCTTGTCTGGGATGCCACGATGTTGGAGGGCCTGCGTGTTTATGCCGAGGCGGGGCAAGTCGTTCTGCTTTCTCCCTTCGTCCTTGGTGCGGCCAACACACCGGCCGATGTGGCAGCGACCGTCGCGCAACTGAATGCCGAGGCTTTGGCCTGCCTCGCCTATGCCCAACTTGTCCGGGCGGGGACCCGGATGATCTATGGGCAGTACACCGTCTCGGTTTCGATGAAGTCTGGGGCGCCGATGTCGGGGATGCCAGAGGTCACCTTGATGAACGTCATCATAGGGCAATTGGCCCGGCGGTATGGCCTGCCGTGGCGGACGACGGCGTCACAGGCCTCGTCAAAACTATTCGACGCGCAATCAGGCTATGAATCCGCGACCGCGATGATGTCAGGCGCGACGGCAGGGGCCAATCTAATGATGCATGCCGGCGGCTGGGATGAGGCGGGGCTGGTATGTTGCATGGCCAAATTCGTGGCCGACATCATTGCAAGCGGCCAGCGAATAGAAGTCGCCCACCACCTGATTGGCCTCGCGCACATTGGCGCGCAGCATCTGGACCAGAAAGCCGTTCACTTCGCCACGTTCAGCGAATTTCATGATCGGAATCTGGATGCCTTCTTCATAAACCGACTTGCCATCCGCCCCAAAGCCGCGACCGCCCACATCCACCACATGCGCGGTGCAGGCGAAAAAGCCGACCAGAACCTCACCTTTGAACGAGGGCGAGACCATTGTGATGTCATGCAGATGCCCCGTCCCCTTCCAAGGGTCGTTGGTCACATAGGTATCGCCCGGAAACATGTTCTCGCGGCCAATCTCGGCAATGAAATGGAGGACCGCTTCGGCCATGGTGTTCACGTGCCCCGGCGTGCCGGTAACGGCCTGCGCCAACATCCGGCCCGCCGGATCGAAGACGCCCGCCGACAGGTCGCCCGCTTCGCGCACAGAGGTCGAAAAGGCCGTGCGCAGCAGCGTCATCGCCTGTTCTTCCACCACGGAAATCAGGCGGTTCCACATCACCTGCATACGGATTTCTTGCGTTGCATCGGTCATCTCAGACCTCCTTCCGGATCAACAAGAGACTGCCATCGCTTTGCATCACCGCATCAAAGGGTGAGGTCACGACCGTCGAGGTTTCGCGTTCGACGATCACCGCCGGACCGGACACCCGATCCCCGGCTGCAAGGCTCGTACGCTCAAAGATCGCCGTTGAGAGGGCCTCACCCCGGGCCGGGTCGAATACCGGGCGAGAGCTGGAAACCGCGGCCTCCGCCCGACCCGAGGTAAGTTCGTGGCGCTGCGGCGCGGGCCGATGGTCGGCCGCCTTCACCGAAATCGTCACGATCTCGATCTCCAGCCCGGACAGCCCGTCAATCGCCCGGCCAAAGAAGCGGGCATAGGCCGCGCGGAAATCGGCGCGGATCAGATCCGCATCGGCGGTGGTAAAGGGGCGGTCGGGCAACAGCACGGGAATTTCCCAACCCTGCCCCCGGTAGCGCATGAAGGCGACCACCTCGCAGGTGATGGCCCCGCCCGTGCCTTGCACGGCTGTGCCTTGTGCGACAAACCCCATGGCCGTCGCCTTCAGATCCGCGATCAGGCCATTGATGTCATCAGGCTGAAAGGTCGACAGGCCGATGATGCGCGAGACCAGACTTTCATAGCCGAAGGGCGCTTTCAAAAACCCGATGGCCGAGCCAACCCCCGCCCCCGGCGGCACCAGACAGCGGTCGATGCCCAGCTTTTCGCACAGCCGTGCCGCGTGCAAAGGCGCTGCACCACCAAAGGCGATCATCATGTTATCCGAGATATTCTTGCCGTTTTCCACCGCATGAACCCGCGCGGCATTGGCCATGTTCTCGTCCACCACCTCGCAGATGCCAAAGGCCGCCGATTGCGCGTCCAGCTTCAAACGATCCCCGACAGCCATTGCCGATGCCCTGCGCCGCGAACTGGGACCGACGCATCAGGCCATCAAGACGGTGATGCGCTGGACCGGAGCGAGTGAGCGGACGGCCAAGTACTGGCTGTCTGGCGAACGCGGGCCGAGCGGGGAGCATCTGATCCGGCTCGCGCAGCATTCAGACGCAGTGCTGATCACTACCCTCACCATGGCAGGGCGACTGTCGGAGAAGCAGCGGCACAGATGTCCAAGCTGTCCAGAACGGCTTCTTGTGTTACAAAACCTCGGACAGGTTGACCCAAAGTCCGAGGGATCATCACAGCTCTAGGTGCACCAACTGGTCAGGGCATAGCGGAAATGCGGAGAATAGGCCCATCATTCTCCGCATATCTTGCGGTGTTTTTTCCTTGCGCTTGCGGAGAATTCGGACAACAATCGCCGCACTTAACGCGGAGAATGTGGTGTACATCTGGGAGCAGGCAGACTGGCCAAAGCTGACCTGGCAGGACGGCAGCATCGGCGCGCCCTTGGCAGCAGTGCGTCACGACCAGGGGCGACTGATCGGCCGGATGGAAGCGCTGGGCTTCAAGCTGCGCGAGGAGGCGGTCCTGCAGACCCTGACGCAGGACGTCGTCAAAACAAGCGAGATCGAGGGCGAGCAGCTGGATGCCACTCAGGTGCGGTCATCCCTCGCCCGACGGCTTGGCATCGACATTGGCGCCCTGCCCCCGACCGATCGCAACGTGGAAGGCATCGTCGAAGTCATGCTGGACGCGACGCGGAACTATCAGGCCGCGCTCACCGCCGAGCGCCTTTTCGGTTGGCATGCAGCTTTGTTCCCCACGGGGCGCAGCGGCATGACGAAGATCATCGTCGCCAATTGGCGTGATGACAGCACCGGCCCGATGCAGGTGGTGTCCGGGCCCTATGGCCGGGAGAAGGTTCACTACTCGGCCCCACCCGCACCGCTGATCCCGGCGGAGATGGAAGCCTTCCTCACATGGTTCAACGCGCCCCTGACCACCGACCCGGTGATCAAGGCGGCGCTGGCGCATCTTTGGTTCGTGACGATCCACCCGTTCGAGGACGGCAACGGTCGTATCGCCCGCGCCATCGCCGACCTGGCACTTGCCCGGTCGGAGGGAAGCTCGCAGCGGTTCTACAGCATGTCCGCGCAGATCAGGACCGAGCGGAACGTCTACTACGACCAGCTTGAGCGCACCCAGAAGGGTGGAACGGACGTCACGGCTTGGATCCTGTGGTTCCTCGACTGCCTCGGCCGTGCCATCCACGGCGCAGATGGCGTCCTGGCGGCGGTCGTCGCAAAGGGGCAGTTCTGGGAACGCACTGCAGGGCTGGCGCTGAACGAGCGCCAAATCAAGGTGCTGAATCGCCTGCTCGATGGGTTCGAAGGCAAGATGACCTCGTCGAAGTGGGCGGTGATCGCCAAGTGCTCGCAGGACACGGCGAACCGTGACATCGGGGCTCTACTGGACCTCGGTCTGCTCCGGAAGGGCGAAGGCGGCGGGCGCAACACGCACTACGAGTTGGTGCTGTGAGGGTCGCGACGGCGATCATCCGCACCCTCGATGGGGGGCTCGCAAAACGTTGACCAGGTGTTGACAAGAATTTCAAAAGCAAAAACCCGACGGTTTACGTCGGGTTCTAAGAATCTGATATATTTCAGGAATTTGGTTGCGGGGGCGAGCAACCGCCGTCAGTTGCCTGCGCCGGTCTGCGACGTGTAGCGGGGCCAATGTGGTCACTCTAGGTGCCGCCGCCCCTGCCGTCAGAAATGATTGCTCACGGCGGCAGTTGATGCA
>JALQYS010000268.1 GCA_023254015.1 Paracoccaceae bacterium | reverse complement strand
CCCAAGCCAGACTGTCGATGATATAGCCCGACCCCGGTTCACGCGCGACGGCGCGTTCGATCATGCCAAGGGCTTCGTCCAGATTTTCACCCCGGTCGACATAGCTGTAGCCTAGGTAGTTCAGAACCTGCGGCTGTTCGGGGTTCAGCCGCAGCGCCTCTTCCAGATCGGCCACGGTGGCATCAAAATCGCCCAGTTGTTCGGCGCAAATGCCGCGGCTGAAATACAAGGGCCAGTTCTCGGCTGCGGGTTCTTTCAGAAGACCAATCGCAAGATCATAGGACTTGCGCGCCTCTTCAAACCGTTCATCGCGACGATAGGCATCGGCCAATGCCACTTGCGCGACCAAAAGATCGGGCTTGGCGCGGGCCAATCCTTGCAGGATCTCAAGCGAGGCTTCTTTGCGTCCTGACGCGTAATTCGCCTGCGCCCGGCCGATTTCGGCAACATAGAAAGACGGGCTTTCTGCCGGGATGGTCGCGTAGACCGCGATGGCCAAACCATGCTGGCCTTGTTCTTCCAAGAGCCCCGCGACCAAAAGCGCGGTGTCCTGCTGACCGGGGCGCAGCGCCTGCGCGCCGCGGGCATAGATCAGGGTTTGCGTCGCGTCCCCTTCCTGACCCAAGGCCATGGCAAGGGTGTAGAACACCTCTGCCATACCGTCTTTGGCGTTGGTGACCACATCGAATGGCACCGGTTCGCCCGCCTCAAGCCGGTGTCGCAGGTCGGCCAGTTCGGGGTCGGGATCCCCAGTGAAACTGGCGTCCAGCAGCGCCAGGGCCTCTTTGTTCCGTTCCAACTGTGACAGCACGCGGGCATGGGCCAGAATGCCACGCCGCATCTGTTGCAGGACGCCGGCGTTCTTGTCGGCAAAGATCGCGTTCGCCCCTTCGAAATCACCGGCGGAGGCCAAAGCCAAAGCCTTGTGATAAAGGCCAAAAGCAGCCATGTCCGGGTTGCGGATCAGGATGTCGAAGGTTGCGGTTGCGTCCGACATCCGGCCAAGGCCAACCTGCGCCCACGCGGTGACAAGGGTATCCAGCAGCGCGCCTTTTTTCACACCGTCAGCGCTGCGCGCAATCGCGTCGTCATAATTTTCGGCGACCAATCCATTGATCAAAAGCGCCAGATAGCCGATCTGGCTATCTACATTCTGTTCGGCCAAGGCGCGGGCCATGGCAGCGGCCGGCGTGAATTCCCCAAGCCCGATATTCGACAGGATCGCGCCTTCCAAAAGGCTGGGGTTGCCCGGATCCGTCACAAGCGCACGGGCATACCAAGCTGCGGCCGCGGTATAGTCGGCATGGCTTCGTGCGGCACGGGCTGCAAGAAAGGCCCCCGAATCGATCGGCCCCTCGGCTGCCCCGGCCTTTGCCGCGGCGGGTTCTGCTTGTGCTGCGGTGTCTTCCGCTGCGGCAGGCAGGCCCAGCGCAACGCCCAATGCCAGCGCAAGCGCGAAGCGGGCGGCACCAAGCGGATGGCGGGGCTTTGGAACGTCAACGCGGGATGGCATCGGCAGGCTCCTCCTGAGACTTCAGAAATAGCTAGTCAGAGCGGCGCGCAAACGCAATGCGGGCCGAGGAGAGTTTCCCCGGCCCGCATGAATTTTCCTTGGATTGCCGATCACATGTTCGGGTAGTTCGGCCCGCCACCGCCCATCGGCGTGGTCCAGGTGATGTTTTGCGACGGATCCTTGATGTCGCAGGTCTTGCAGTGGACGCAGTTCTGGAAGTTGATCTGGAAGCGCGGCTCTTTGCCCTCTTCGGCGATCACCTCGTAAACCCCGGCCGGGCAATAGCGCTGCGCAGGCTCGGCGTAATCCCGCAGGTTGACTGAAATCGGGATCGAGGGGTCTTTCAGTTTCAGGTGCGCGGGCTGGTTTTCATCATGGTTCGTAAAGCTGAAGGCCACGTTGGTCAGACGGTCGAACGACAGAACGCCATCGGGCTTCGGGTATTCGATGGGCGCGAAATCCTTGGCCTTGCCGGTGGCCTTGGCGTCGGACTTGCCATGGCGCAGGGTGCCCAGAATGGTCAGGCCAAAGGTGTTGGCCCACATGTCGGCGCCGCCCAGCGTAAGGCTGGCGATCAGGCCATACTTCGACCACAGCGGTTTGACGTTGCGAACCTTTTTCAGGTCCTTGCCGATGGGGCCGTTGCGGACGGCGGTTTCATAATCGTTCAGCTCGTCGCTGGCGCGGCCCGCCGCGATTGCCGCCGCAGCCGCCTCGGCCGCTGCGATGCCTGACAGCATGGCGTTGTGGTTGCCCTTGATGCGCGGCACGTTCACAAGACCGGCCGAGCAGCCCAGCAAGGCCACGCCCGGTGCGACCATCTTCGGGATCGACTGCCAGCCGCCTTCGGAAATCGCCCGCGCGCCATAGGCCACGCGCTTGCCGCCCTTCAGGAGTTCGGCCACCATCGGGTGATGCTTGAACCGCTGGAACTCCATATAGGGGTAAAGGTGCGGGTTTTCGTAGTTAAGGTGCACCACGAAGCCGACGTAAACTTGGTTGTTCTCGATGTGATAGATGAAGGACCCACCGCCCGCGTTCGAACCCAGCGGCCAGCCCATGGTGTGGGTGACGGTGCCAAGGCGGTGCTTCTTGGGATCAATCTCCCAGATTTCCTTCATGCCGATGCCGAATTTCTGCGGGCACTTGCCCTTCGACAGGTCATATTTGGCGATGACCTCTTTCGACAGCGAACCGCGGACGCCCTCGCCAAGGAAGACGTACTTGCCGGCCAGAACCATACCCGGCTCATAGGAGGGCCCCGGCGTGCCATCGGCGTTGCGGCCGAACTCACCGGCGACCACACCGCGCACCTCGCCCTTGTCGCCGTAGATGACTTCCGAGCACGACATCCCCGGGAAAATCTCGACGCCAAGCTCTTCGGCCTGTTGGCCCAGCCAGCGGCAGACATTGGCCATCGATACGATATAGTTGCCGTGGTTGTTCATCAGCGGCGGCATCGGCCAGTTGGGGATACGCATCTGCCCGGCCGGCCCGAGGACAAAGAAATTGTCCTCCTGCACCTCGGTCTTGATCGGAGCGCCCTTTTCCCGCCAATCGGGGATCAGCGCATCCAGACCCGAGGGGTCAAGCACGGCCCCCGACAGGATGTGCGCCCCCACTTCGGAGCCCTTTTCGAGCACCACCACCGACAGGTCGGGGTTGATCTGCTTCAACCGGATCGCTGCCGAAAGGCCAGATGGCCCCGCGCCCACGATCACAACGTCATATTCCATCGTTTCGCGCACGATTTCGGTCATGGCTTGCCCTCCGGTCCCCGGCTTTTTTGCTGCGCTGTGTTTGCCCTGTATGAGGGGGCAAGGTCAACACCGGCGCAACATCATGTTTTCGCATCGCGGCATGAGAGAAACTTTCTTGCCCGCAGGCGACCCGCCATGGGCAGACCGCGCCCTTTGGCGGCGCATTCCCCCTTGCATTTGCCCGCGCTTCCGGTTCACTTGGTTCCGAAGTTTCACAAGGTCATGGCCCCTTACCGGGCTGTGGCCTTATCATTTATGTGAAAAGGCCCATGGAAAAGATCCCGATGACCCGCGCGGGCTTTGTCGCGCTGGATGAAGAGCTGAAAGAGTTGAAGTCGGTGCAGCGCCCGGCCATCATCCGCGCCATCGCCGAAGCGCGCGAGCATGGCGATCTGTCGGAAAACGCCGAATATCATTCCGCGCGTGAGAAGCAGAGCTTCATCGAGGGCCGGATCAAGGAACTGGAAGGCCTCTTGTCGCTGGCCGAGGTGATCGACCCGGCCAAGCTGTCGGGCACGATCAAGTTCGGCGCGACCGTGACCATCGTCGATGAAGACAGCGACGAGGAAAAGACCTATCAGATCGTCGGTGAAACCGAAGCCGATATCGAGACGGGCAAGCTGAACATCCGCTCGCCCCTCGCGCGGGCGCTGATCGGCAAGGACGAAGGCGATTCGGTCGAGGTCAAGACACCCGGCGGCCAGCGCAGCTATGAAGTGCTGTCGATCCGTTACATCTGACCGGAGACGGGCACACGCACATGTCTGAAAAGCCCACCCAGGACACCCGCGAGCAGGAAGCCCGCCCCGAGGCGCGCGCCATCGATCCGCGCCCTGCGGAGCTTGGGCTTTACTCTGCCCGCAGTGCCGAGCCGCGGATGTCGCCGACCGAATGGGTCGCCGTTGGCCTCTGCGTGGTCTGGGTTGGGTCCGTGGCCGCCTATGTCTGGAAAGCCCCGCCCGAGGCCGAGCCTCTGGGTCTTGTGCTGACGCTCTTGGTGGTATTCCTGCCGCTGGCGCTGATCTGGGCGGCGGCGGTCACGCTGCGGTCGGTCCGGTCGCTGCGCGAAGAGGCCGCAAGGCTGCAGGCCACGGTCGAGGCGATGCGCGCGGCCTATGTGGCGGGCCAGCAGGGCGGGATCAAGCCTTCGGTCGAGAAGAAGCTGAACGAGATCGCCCAGGCCGCGCGACAAACCGAAACCGCCATCGCCACCTTCACCTCGCGCCGCGACGCAAGCCTCGCGGTGCCCTCGGCCGACCGCAAGACGGCGCTGGCCGCCCCGCAGCCCGACCCGGCAGCCGATCAGCCCGCGCTGGCGCTTGGCACGCCAGCCGAGGCGCTGCGTCCGCCGCTGTCCAACACCGATTTCATCCGCGCGCTGCAATTCCCCGAAAGCCCCGACGACAAGGAAGGTTTCCGCGCACTGCGGGCCGCGCTGGATGATCGCAACGTCGCCAAGCTGATCCGCGCGGCGCAGGATGTGCTGACGCTCCTGGCGCAAGAGGGCATCTTCATGGATGACCTCAAGCCTGACCGCGCCCGGCCCGAACTGTGGCGCCGCTTTGCCATGGGCGAACGCGGCCGCGGCATCGCCGCCCTTGGCGGGGTGCGGGACCGGTCCTCGCTGGCCCTGACAGCCGGCCGCATGCGCGAGGACGCCATCTTCAAGGATGCCGCGCACCACTTCCTGCGCAGCTTTGACAGGGTGTTTCAGGACTTTGAAAAGGTGGCGACCGACAGCGACCTGACCGATCTGGCCGAAACCCGCACGGTCAAGGCCTTCATGCTTCTGGGCCGCGTGACGGGGGTTTTCGACTAGGGCAGGTGCGCCCCGGCTGTCACAGCCCCAGCGCCTCGGCGATCATCGGGGCCTTCAGCACGCGCTGCGCTGCCATGAAATCCTGCAATTCGGCATAGATCGACGGGTTTGCCATGGCGAAATTCAGCGCGGCCTCGATCTCGCCCGCGCTTTGGCACAGCGGAATGGGCAGGCCCGTCCAGTCGATGAAGGCCTCGATCTTGTGACTGGTCGATCGCACCGCGACAAAGGGGCAGCCGGCCAGCGCCGCCGCATAGACGCCATGGTGCTGACCGGTGATATAGACATCGGCCTGCCGAAGCGTGGCAACGATGTCATCGAAACTGCCCTTGAACATCGCCTGCCGGTGCCCCTGCAGCGCGTTGAAGGCCATCTGAAAACGCTCGACCTTCTGGGCATGGCCGATGACCAGACCGCTGGTCAGCGGAACGGCCTTGCCGGGGGTCAGGAACTCCGGGTCCGCCGCGCTGTCCAGCAGGGTCTGCGGCTGGCCACCGTAGACACGGGCAAAGGCCGCGCTGCGCGGCTCACGCACGGACAGAAGATCAAGCCCCGCCAGCAGGTCTTTCGGCCCCTCATATTGCTGAAACAGCGCATTCACCAACAAGACGCGCTTGCCCTGCCGCTTGGCCTCGAGGAGCGAGGCCATCAGATGCTTGGCGCGCTTGGTGGAATGGTGGATCGTGCCCTCACCGTTGATGAGCACCGCATCGGCCTTGGCAAAGGCGGCTTCGTCAACCTCGAACGCCCCCACCTTGTGCCGCCCGATGACCGTCACCCCGGGCACCCGCGCGATCTGCCCGTTGATGGACCGCATGACCGCCTGACAGCCGGCATGGGTCTCGTCCCCGGTATCGTTCATGACAAAAAGCTTCACCCGGCCCTCCTGCGGCGCTGCGCCAAGTCTAGCCGCGCCGGCCGGGCCAGGGCAAGCACCTGCCCGCCCTGCCGTCCGGGTTGCATCGCAAGGCCCAAGCAGCCATATAGGCCGTCAGTCACGGAGGGTCCGATGAATTATCTGGATTTCGAAAAGCCGCTTGCCGAGATTGAAGGCAAGGCAGAAGAGTTGCGGGCGCTGGCGCGCGCGAACCCGGCCATGGACATCTCCAAAGAGGTGGAGGCACTGGACCGCAAGTCCGACACCCTGCTGAAAGACCTCTACAAGGCACTCAGCCCCTGGCAGAAGTGTCAGGTCGCCCGCCACCCCGACCGTCCGCATACCAAGGACTATATCGAGGGGCTTTTCACCGAATTCACCCCTCTTGCCGGCGATCGCGGATTTGCCGACGACCATGCGGTGATGGGCGGACTGGCGCGGTTCAACGACCGGCCGGTGGTGGTGATCGGCCATGAAAAGGGCAACGACACCAAATCGCGAATCGAGCGCAATTTCGGCATGGCGCGCCCCGAGGGCTATCGCAAGGCGGTGCGGCTGATGGACATGGCCGACCGCTTCAACCTGCCGGTCATCACCCTGATCGACACGCCCGGCGCCTACCCCGGCAAGGGCGCCGAGGAACGCGGCCAGGCCGAGGCAATTGCCCGGTCTACCGCGAAATGCCTTGAGCTGGGCGTGCCGCTGTTGTCGATCGTGATCGGTGAAGGCGGATCGGGCGGGGCTGTGGCCTTTGCCACGGCGAACCGCATCCTGATGCTGGAGCATTCGGTCTATTCGGTCATTTCGCCCGAAGGCTGCGCCTCGATCCTGTGGAAGGATGCCGAAAAGATGCGCGAAGCGGCAGAGGCGCTGCGCCTGACCGCGCAAGACCTGCAAAAGCTGGGCGTGATCGACAGGATCATCAAGGAACCCGTCGGCGGGGCACAACGCGGCCAGAAGGAAACCGTCGAGGCGGTGGGCAAGGCGATCGAGGCGATGCTGGCCGAAACTTCGGGCAAGAAACGGTCCGAGATCCTCAAGGACCGCCGTCAGAAGTTCCTTAACATGGGTGCCAAGGGTCTGGCGGCCTGACAGCAGCCCCTCTCTGACAGTCCCTCGTCGTCGGCTGCGCCGCTCCTCGGCCGGGCGCGGCCCCGACGAGAAGCCGCAGGCGCCCGAGGAGGTTTCAGACCCGGAAACCCGCTTCGGCCATCAGCTTGTTCGAGTTCTCTTCGACCACATCTCCCAGCCGCGCCATGAAATCGCGGACCGGCAGGCCGGGCTCGATCCGCGGCAGGAATTCCACCACCGCCACCCCGGGCTTGCGCAGGATGCCGCGCTTTGGCCAGAACAGGCCGACATTGGCCGCCACCGGCACGCAAGGCTGGCCAAGCTGCTCATACAGCAGGCCACTGCCCACCTTGTAGGGCTTTGACACCCCCGGCGCGACCCGCGTGCCCTGCGGATAGATGATGAGCTGGCCCGGAAAGGCCGTGCCCGCCTGCACATCGGCCTTCATCTTTGAAATCGCAGCCCCCCGGGCGCCCCGGTCCACCGGCACGCAGCCGATGCGCAGGGCATATTGGCCCAGGAACGGCGTCCACAGCAATTCGCGTTTCATGATGAACTTGCCGCGCGGCACGGCATTGTAGATCATGATGATGTCGAGAAAGCTTTGATGCTTGGCCGCGATCAGCACCTCGTCGGTCGGGGGCGTGCCGCGCACCTCGGTCCGCAGGCCACACAACAGGCGCAGGGTGATCAGCACCCAGGCGCAGAACACATGGCAGGCGCGCACCGCGGCGTTGCGGGAAAACAGCGCGAAGGGGGCAAAGACCACCGCGATCACCGCCATGGCCAGATACATCTGGATGATGAACACCAGCGAGAGCAGCCAGCGGATCGGGTTGGGCATGTCAGGTCAGCTCCCGTAGTTTGCGGAATGCGCTGGCGCGGGTGGCGGCAAAGGCCACCACGGCAGCAAGCGGCGGCAGTATCAGCGGCAAAAGCCAGCCTGCGCCGGTAAAGCCAAGGCCGGTGAGGAACCCACCGGCAGCTTCGGTCGAGGGCAGCAGTGCCACCCCGATCATGCCCGCCACCGTGCCGATGGCGGCACCGGACAGCGCGCGCAGGGTAAAGCGGCGCACGAAGGCGCGGGCGATATAGGCATCGCGCGCACCGACCAGCCGCAACACGCGGATTACTTGCGCGTTGGCGGCAAGGGCCGCGTTGGCTGCCAGCGTGATCATGGCGGCGGTCGCAGCCCCGATCAGCCCGATGGACAAGAGGCCCAGCAGCCGCAGACGGTCTGCGGCGACGGCCAGCGGCCTGCGCCAGCGGGTGTGATCGTCCAGCACCGCCCCCGGAGCCTCGGCGGCAAGGCGTTGTTTCAGGCCTTCGGAATCGTAACCGTTGCCGTCTTCGGTCAGTTCGATCAGGCGGGGCAGGGGCAGCGCATCCACCGGCAGATCGGGGCCGAACCACGGCTCCAGCAGGGCGCGCTGCTCGGCATCCTCAAGCGCGCGGGCCGAGGCGATGCCGGGGGTGGTGGACAGCACGTCCAGTACGGCCTTGGTTTGCAGGTCGATCTGGTCGTCGGGGGCCGACAGGCGCACGGTGGCGGTGCGCTCCAGCGCGTCGGACCAGCGGTCGGCCAGCCGTCCCGCCGCGATAG
>JALQYS010000173.1 GCA_023254015.1 Paracoccaceae bacterium | reverse complement strand
CTCTATCTGGTCACCATGGCCTCGCAGAACCTGCCGGGATTTGCCACGCTGCGCGCCCACGGGTTTGAGCCGCCGGTGCGGGCGGGGTTGGTGACGACGGGGCTTCTTTCGGCGCTGTCGGGGCTGTTTGGCGCGCATACCACCAGCATGGCGGCGATCACGGCGGCAATCTGCATGGGGCCGGATACCCATCCCGCCCCGCAGGAGCGCTGGAAGGCAGGCGTGGCCTATGCCGGGTTCTGGGCCGCGCTGGGGCTGTTCAGCCCGGCGATTCTGGCGGTGCTGGGCAGCCTGCCCCCGGCACTGATGGTGGCGCTGGTGGCGCTGGCGCTGCTTGGGCCGCTCATGGGGGCGCTGACCGGGGCCTTTGCTGCGGCCGAGACCCGTTTTGCCGCGACAGTGACGCTGACCGTCACCGCCAGCGGGGTTGCGGCCTTTGGGATCGGGGCCGCCTTCTGGGGGCTGGTGGCGGGGTTGGCGGTGCAGGCCCTTGAAAAGCTGCGCGCCTGAAACGCCTGCCTGAACGCCTCCTCGTCGACTTCGTCGCTCGTCGGGCACCCCCGCGACGAGAAGACGAAGTCGCCCGAGGAGCGCGCCTCAGAAATCGGTCGGCGCGCCGCCCTCTTGCTTGCGCCGGGCCACAAAGCGGCGCAGCTCCTCCTGATGGCCGCCGTTCATGGCCGGGGCCTCGAACTCGGCCATAATCTGCTTGTAGATCCGGTGGGCGCGTTCAGGCGTCCAGGCCGCACCATCCGCCGCCCAGGCTTCATAGTTGCGCCAATCGCTAACGAAGGGCTGATAGAAGGCGCTCTGATAGCGGTCCTGCGTATGCTGGCAACCAAAGTAATGCCCGCCCGGCCCCACTTCGCGGATGGCGTCAAAGGCGATGTCATCTTCGGTCGTGGCCCAGATCGGGCTTTCGAAATAGCGCTGGATCATCTGCAGCACTTCGCAGTCCATGATGAACTTTTCGGGGCTGGCGATCAGCCCGCCCTCCAGCCAGCCTGCGGCGTGATAGACCATGTTGGTGCGCGACTGCACCGCCGCCCAGAGGCTGTTGGAGGTTTCCCACATCGCCTGCCCGTCCGGCACGTTTGCCGCACAGACACCCGAGGACCGCAGCGGCACCCCGTAATGGCGCACCATCTGCCCGGTCATCTGCGTGGCGCGCATGTATTCCGGCGTGCCAAACGCCGGCGCGCCCGATTTCATGTCGACGTTCGAGGTGAAGGTGCCCAGCGCGATCGGGCAGCCCGGGTTGATGTATTGCAAGAGCGCCGCCGCCGCCAGCCCTTCGGCCATCGACAGGGCCACCGCGCCCGACATGGTGACAGGCGCCATCGCCCCGGCCAGCGTGAAGGGGGTGATGACCACCGGCTGGCCGCGCCGGGCAAGCCGCATCGCGCCGTCCAGCATCGGGAAATCGTGCTTCAACGGGCTGACCGAGTTGATGTTGGTATACATCCGCGGCTTGGCGTCGAACTCGGCATGGGACAGGCCGCCCGCGATGCGGACCATCTCCATCACATCCTCAACCCGCTCTGCCCCCAGCGAATAGGCATGCACGACCTTGTCGGTCAGCGTCAGCTTTTCATAAAGGCAGTCAAGGTGACGGACCGAGGCGTGGATATCCACCGGCTCTACCGGGTAGCCACCCGCGACATGGATGCAGTTGAAATACTGCGTCAGCTTCATGAATTCCTTGAAGGTCTCGAAATCGCCGCTGCGCTTGCCGCGCTCCATGTCCCAGGCGTTGGGCGGCGACGAGACGTTGACGAACAGCATGTGCTGGCCGCCCATGATCAGCTCGCGCGCGGGGTTGCGCGGGGTGATGGTAAAGGTTTCCGGCGCATGGCCGAGCATTTCCATCACGAAATCCTCATCCATGCGGACGTTTTCGCCCGAAACCTTGCAGCCGGCCTTTTTCAGGATCGCCACGGCCTCGGGGTTCAGGAATTCGATGCCCAGTTCCTTGAGGATGCGCATCGTGCCCTTGTGGATCGCCTGCACGCCATCGGCATCCAGAGGTTCGATCGGGCGGTCGGGGTTGACGGGGATGCGCCAGGGCATCTGGTCGATGACCGCGGACCCGGCGCGGGTCTTGTTTCCGGCCCGGCCCCCGGCGCGCACGCGTTTGCGTCCTGCGGTGTCATCGGTCATCACATGCTCCATCCTGTCGGCCCGTCCCAGGGGCTTTTGCCAAGGATGGACCAAAGGACGCGCCCGCGCGAGCCACGTTTACGACAAAAAAGGTCGCTTTTCGGCAGCGGAAACCGGGAAGCGCGTCAAGACCTGCGCTGGCTGTCGATCCAGGCGGCCAGATGACTGATGTCGGGCAGCACGACATCGGCATGGGGGGCCAGTTCGGGGGCCTCGGCGATGCCGGTCAGAACCGCCACCCGCCGCATGCCGGCCGCCTGGCCTGCGTGCAGGTCATGCAGGCTGTCGCCCACCATCACGGTGCGGGCCGGTTCCACACCCACCCGCCCGGCAAAGGCCAGAAGCTGCCCCGGCGCGGGCTTGCCGCCCCAGCCCGAATCGCAGCCGGCGACAAAATCGAACAACTCCAGCACCCCCGCCCCGGCCAGATGCGCCCGCGCCGGTGCCTCGGTGTCATTGGTGGCAAGGCCCAGTTTCAGCCCGCGCGCCTTCAGATCCTCGAACACCTGCCGCAAGGGAACGGCAGGCGCCTGCGGCGCGGTTTCCGAAAGCTCTGACAGCACATCCAGCAGATACCCCCTGTCCAGCGCAGGCACGAATTCGTGCATCAACTCGGCCACTTCCGGCGTGGTGCCGGCGATGACCGGGCTAGACTTGGCAAAGTCGCCCGTGGCGCGGTCATAGCCCAGCACCTGCGCCAACGCGGCCGGATCGGCGCCATGGCCCTCCAGAAACGCGATCGCGCGTGCCGTCCAGCCGCCCCAGGTGGCGCGGAAGTCGAACAATGTGCCGTCCTTGTCGAAAATCGCTGCGTCGATCATGGTCTCTCCCGGATTTGGCATCACCTTGGCGCGGAGGGCCGTTCAGGTCCAGTGCGGATCGCGCCCGCCGGGCAGGCCCTGACGCGCCGTCCCCAGGGCCTCGGGCGGCAGGCCCAGCGCGCCGGTGCAGGCCAGAACCCGTTCGTCGGTTTCCAGAAGGTAATCAATCAGCGCCGCCAGAAACACCGGATCGCGCGCCAGCCCGGCCAGATCACCCGGCGCGGCCCCCGAGGCGTTAAGGAATCCGCCGAGGTCCTCGGGCTGCGAAACCAGCCAGGACAGCGCCTGCAGCGCGACGGTTTCAGCGGATTCACGCTCATTCATGGTGTTATCCCCAAGGTTATGCACCGGAACGGGCACAATTTGATCATTTCTGTTCGTCATTCGGAAAGGATTTCTTAACCAGTTGTGCCGCAATGTGAAGCGATCAGGCGGAGGCGCGTGCGGATTATGGGTGGCAAGGTGCTCATTGTTGACGATGTCGCGACCAATCGCATCGTCATGAAGGTCAAGCTGGCTGCGGCGGGCTATTTGCCGTTGGTGGCCGCCGATGGGAAAAGCTGTCTTGCCCTAGCCCGGTCCGAACGGCCCGACCTGATTCTTGTCGATCTTCTGATGCCCGACATGCCGGGGGGTGAGGTGCTGGCGCGATTGCGCGCTGATCCGGCCACGCGGCAGATCCCGGTCGTGATCTTCTCGGCCAGCCATGCCATCAGTGACCGGATCGAGGCCTTTCGCGCCGGGGCGGATGATTTCCTGATCAAGCCGCTGGATGACCAGACCCTGCTGGCGCGCATCCGCAGCCTGATGCGCGCGCGTGAGGCGATGGCGGGGCTGATGCAGGGCGAGGCCGCCTTGGGCCTTGCCGAAGGAGCCCAGCCGTTCCAGACGGCCGGGACGGTGGCTCTGGTGATGCATCGGCCCGAAACCGCCCTGGCGCTGCGCCGGGCGTTGACGGGCCGGGTGCGCGATGCCGTCTTGGTCCTGACCCCGGATGAGGCGCTGGCCAGCGGGTTGCGCGATGCGCCGGGGCCGGATGTGTTCGTGATCGATGCTGATCTGCCGATCCAGGGGGGCGGCCTGCGCCTGATGTCGGATCTGCGCAGCCGCGCCTCGACACGGACGGCGGGCTTTGCCATCTATCGGGCGGCCACCAGCACGGTCTCGCCCGCCATGGCCTTTGATCTGGGCGCCAATGACCTGATCTCGCCCGAAACGGCGCCCGAAGAGCTGGCGCTGCGGCTAAGCCGGCTCTTGCGGCTGAAGGCCGAAGCGGACCGGATGCGCGCCTCGGTCCAGGATGGGCTGAGGCTGGCGGTGATCGATCCGCTGACTGGCCTGCACAACCGGCGCTATGGCCTGGCCTATCTTCAGGCGATTTCCGAACGGGCCGCCGCCAATGCCACGGCTTTTGCGGTTCTGGTGGCCGACATTGACCGCTTCAAGTCGATCAATGACCGCTTTGGCCATGGCGCGGGGGATGCCGTGCTGGTCGAGGTGGCCGCGCGACTGCGCCAGAACCTGCGGGCGGGCGATCTGATCGCGCGGATCGGCGGCGAGGAATTTCTGATCGCCCTGCCCGAAATCGCGCTGGCCGATGCCCGCGCCATAGCCGAACGGTTGTGCGCGGCAATCGCCGAAGCGCCCTTCGAAATTGGCAGCGACCCCGCAATCGGGGTGACGCTGTCCATCGGGCTTGCGGTCTCCGAGGCGGGCGAGACGCCGGCCCATTTCGAGAAAGTCACCGACATCTTCGATCGGGCCGACCGGGCGCTGATGCGGTCAAAGGCGGCGGGACGCAATCAGGTCACCGTCTGCCGCCGCGCGGCCTGACGCGGTCAGTCCTGACCGCCGTCCTTTGGCATGGCGCCGCGGTGATGGCGCAGCCCCCGCTCCAGCCGGTCGGCAAAGGCGCGCCGCTCAGCGGGGGGCATGGCGGCAATGAACTCTTTCAGCAGACCCTGGCCAAGACGAAGCTGGGTTTCCATCCGGGCCCCTTGGGCGGCCATCCGGGCATCAAACGCCTTCACATCAAAGGGCTCGCTGCGTAGCAGCAGCAAAAGCGCCTCGGTATCCTCACGCATCTGGCGGCGCATCTCGCGCAGTTCGGGGGCTTTTTCGAGCAGCGCCTGACGCAGGGCCTTGCGGTCCTCGGGGCGCAGGGCCTCGGTATAGGGGCCAAAGCCCAGATCGCGCGCCATCGCCGCACGCATCGGCGGCCCGTCGCGCAGAAAGGCCCCCGCAACCACCCCCGCCACAGCCAGATTGAGCGCGACCGACAAGGCAAGTGCGATGCGCAAGCCCTTGCCGGATCTTGTCTTTTCCATGGGTTCTGCGTCCATCAGGGGGCCTCGTCCAACAGGGCATCAATGCCCGGCATCAAATCGATCTGCTCGGTTTCGGGGATCAGAAGCGCCGCTGTCAGGCTGAAATCGACAGGCTGGGCAAAGCCGATCCAGAACCCCGCCAGCGTGGCCGTCACCATGCCGGCAAGCGCCCCGCCCCCGCCGAACACCGCCCCCAAGCGGGCCAGAACGCCCGGCCGCGACGGCCGGGGCATCGCCAGCGCCGGGCGCGGACATTCGGCCGCCGCATCGGCCAGAACACGGGACGACAGGGCAGCGGAAGGCAGCGCGGGCGCAGCGCGGGCGGCGGCGAAAAGGCTATCAAGATCGTCGTCGGTCATCATCGCAAATCCCCCTCCTGCAAGCCCAGCGCGGCTTTCTGCCCCGCAAGGGCGGCCGTCAAGGCGCGTTTTCCCCGCGCCGTCAGGCTTTCCACGGCCTCAACCCCCACCTCCAGAATGGCGGCAATTTCCGGATTGGAAAGCCCGTCGATATGGCGCAGCACCACCGCCTGCCGCTGCCGGTCGGGCAAGGTGGCAAGCGCGGCCTGCAAGGCATCCACCCGCTGGCGGGCCATCAAAGCGGCCTCGGTATCGGCCCGGTCATCGGCGGGTTCGGCCACCTCGTCCAGGGCCTCGGCCCGGCGGCGGTTGCGGGCGCGCTGGCGGTCCGTGCACAGATTCACCGTCACCCGGTAAAGCCAGGTCGAGAGCTGCGCCTCGCCGCTGCGCCAAGTGGCTGCCGCGCGCCACAGCCGCAGCATCGCCTCTTGCGCCACATCCTCGGCCTCGGCCCGGTCGCCCAGAAGACGGGCGGCAAAGCCATAGACCCGCCCCAGATGCCGCGCCGTCAACAGCCGCGCCGCATCGGCATCCCCGCGCGCATAAAGCAGCAAAAGCGCATCGTCCGACAGGCCCGAGATGTCCTGGGCGTCCGGGGTCAAGGCTGCGCTGTCGCGGGGCATGGGCATGAAGACCGGGTTTAGCGGGGAAAGGGGGCGGGCGCAAACCCGCCCCTCACGGCAGCGCGATCAGTTGTCGTCGCCGCCCATCCAGTTCCAGAAGCCGCCGCCATGCTTGCCATGGCCATGGCCATCGCCCTTGCCCTTGCCGTCACCCATGCCTTCGCCCATGCGGGCCTTCATGGCCTCCATCTCCTCGGCAGAGAGGACACCGTCGGAATTGTCGTCCATGCGGGAAAACATCTTGTCCATCATCGGCATCGCCTCCATCTCGGCGGCCGACACGAAGCCGTCGGCATCGCCGTCGATGCGGGCGATCATCGCCTTGGCCATTTCCGTCCGGCGGGCGGCTTCGGCCTTTTCGCGCATGGCAAGCAGTTCTTCGGCCGAAAGCTTGCCATCCTTGTCGGCGTCAGCCTCAGCGAATCTTGCGGCGCGGGCGGCGGCGAGTTCCTCTTTCGTCACCTTGCCGTCCTTGTCGGCGTCAAGCTGCTCGAAATTCATCATCATGCCGCCCATCGGCCCGCCCATGGGGCCTTTTTCGGCCAAGGCGGCGGTGGTCATCGTGACGCCGACAAGGGCGGCCAACACTGCGGCGGAATATGTGAAGCTGCGGGTCATGGTCTGTCTCCGGTCTGGCGGCCTGCGCGGGTGCAGGCGCTTCATGTCCATCAAACGCCGGAGGGCCGGGTTTCCGTCGCAAGAAAATCCGGCCGCCCGACGGACCTTGCGACAAAGCCGCCCGGTTGGGCGATTTCCCCTATCGCCCTTGCGGTCAGGGAAGCTATATCTTCGCCATATCTTGCAGGACGCCCACCATGACCGACATCGCCACCCCCGAAATCGAGACCGAGGACCGGCCGTTCTGGCCCTCTGTGCTGCGCGGATGGAAGCGGCATTGCCCGAATTGCGGTCAGGGACCGATGCTGCGGGGCTATCTGAAGGTGCGCGACACCTGCCCGGTCTGCGGCGAGGCCCTTCACCATCACCGCGCCGACGACGGACCGGCCTATCTGACCATCCTGATCGTCGGCCATCTTCTGGCCCCGGCGATCATGTTCGTCTACTCGACCTGG
>JALQYS010000611.1 GCA_023254015.1 Paracoccaceae bacterium | reverse complement strand
CTGACCGGCCTGGGCTGGGGCGGTCTGGTGACCAACACCGCTGGCGACGGCTACTGGGGCTGGGACGCTTACTCGTCGACCGGCAACGGTGCTGAAGGCGTTGAAGTCACCTACACCGCTGGTGCCTTCACCGGTCACCTGTCGTTCTCCGACAACTCCGTTGGCGGCCTGAGCTCCAACGGCCTGAACAGCGGCGTCAAGCGCGCTGCCGCTTACGGTGCCTACACCATGAACGACTGGACCGTCGCTCTCGGTCTGCAAGAGTCGAACGCTCTTGGCGGCGCTGAAGACAAGGCCATCCTGACTGTCGGCGGCAAGCTCGGCGACTACTCGGTTGGCTTCGGCTATGCCGACAACAACGGCACCAAGAAGTTCGCTCTGAACGGCGCTGCCACCTTCGGCGCGACCACCGTTTCGGCTTACGTCGCTGACGAAGACACCGCTGGCACCGACACCGCCTACGGTCTGGGTGTGTCCTACGACCTCGGCGGCGCTTCGATCGTTGGTGGCTTCGCCCACACCGAATCGGACGTGAACCGTGCCGACCTCGGCGTTTCGTTCTCGTTCTAATCTGAACGAAACCTCATAAGGAAAAGGCGGCCTTTGGGCCGCCTTTTTCTTTTGTTGCGCGCTTTTCTTTCCTGCCGGTTTATGGCCATCTGCCGCGCGACGTGACGCCCAAAGGAAGACCACCATGTCGCTTGCCGAGATTACCCGCCGCATCCGTGACGCCGAGGCAAAGCATGGCCGCGCGCCCGGATCGGTGCAGCTGATCGCCGTGTCCAAGGTGCAGCCACTGGAGCGGGTGGTGGCCGTGCTGGAGGAGGGCCACCGGCTGTTCGGCGAAAACTATGTGCAAGAGGCCCAGGGCAAATGGCCCGATCTGCGCGCCCGCTTTCCCGGCGTTGCCGTGCACATGATTGGCCCCTTGCAGACCAACAAGGCCAAGCTGGCGATGGAGCTGTTCGAGGCGATTCATTCGGTTGACCGCCCCTCGCTGGCCGAAAAGCTGGCGCGGCTGGCACAAGAGCGGGGGCATTGCCCCCAGCTTTTCGTTCAGGTCAACACCGGAGAAGAGCCGCAGAAGGCTGGCGTCCTGCCGGCGGATCTGGACGATTTCATCGTCCGGGCCCGCGCGATGGATCTGGCCCCGGCAGGTCTGATGTGCATTCCTCCCGAAGGGCAGGACCCGACCCCGCATTTCGCGATGCTGTCCGGCATGGCCGCCCGCAATGGGTTGACCGGCCTTTCCATGGGCATGAGCAGCGATTTCGAGGCGGCTATCGCATATGGCGCCACCCATGTTCGGGTGGGCAGCGCCATTTTCGGCGCGCGCAGCTACGCCTAACGCATCACGAACGGATCGGGAATCGGATCGTCCGACGTCCGCAGCCAGACGGTCTTGACCGTGGTATAGTCCAGCGCCGCCGCCATCCCGCCCTCGCGCCCATGCCCCGACAGGCCATGCCCGCCAAAAGGCGCGATGGGTGATACCGCGCGATAGGTGTTGACCCAGACAATTCCCGCCCGAATCCCCCGGATCATCCGGTGGGCGCGGGTCAAGGACCGGGTAAAGACGCCGGAAGCCAGCCCATAGGCGGTGTCATTGGCCATCGCCAAGGCCTGATCCTCGGTGTCAAAGGCGGTAACCGCCAGCACCGGGCCGAAACACTCTTGCCGCAGCACGGGGGCATCCGGTGCCTCGGAACAGTCAAGGATGGTGGGCGGATAGTAAAATCCGGGGCCTTCGGGTGTGACGCCCCCGGTGACCAGACGCGCCCCGGCGGCAACCGAGGCATCGACCAGCGACTGAATCCGGTCGCGCTGCCGCCTTGTGCACAGCGGGCCGATTTCGGTCTCCATCCGGTCGGGCGCACCGATGGCAACCGCTTTGGCCTTTTCGGTCAGCCGGGCCAGCATCTGCTCCTTCACCGACCGCTGCACCAGATGCCGCGACCCGGCCACGCAGCTTTGCCCGGTGGCGGCAAAGATCCCGGCGACCTGCGCATTGGCCGCACTGTCCAGATCGGCATCCTCGAACACGATGAAAGGCGACTTGCCGCCCAGTTCCAGCGAGGTCTTCGACAGGTTCTCGGCGCTGGCCCGCACGATGTGCCGTGCGGTTTCGGGCCCCCCGGTAAAGGCGATATGGGCAACTTTCGGATGCGTTGTCAGGGCCTGCCCCGCCTCTGGCCCGCCGGTCAACACATTGACCACGCCGGGCGGAAAACCGGCCTCGTGCACCAGTTTCGCAAATTCCAGCAGCGGCGCGGGGCCGTCCTCGCTGGCCTTCAGAACCACGGTGCAGCCTGCCGCCAGCGCCGGGCCAAGCTTGACCGCCGATAGGAAAAGCTGGCTGTTCCAGGGCACGATGGCTGCCACCACGCCCACCGGCTCGCGCCGCAGCCAGACCTCCATGTCGGGCTTGTCGATCGGCAGATGCGCGCCTTCGATCTTGTCGGCAAGGCCCGCGTAATAGCGGTAATACTCGGCCACATAGGCGATCTGGGCGCTGGTTTCCCGGATGATCTTGCCGGTATCACGCGTCTCAAGCGCGGCCAGACGGGGTGCGGCGGCCTGCACCAGATCGGCCAGCTTGAACAGCAGCTTTCCACGGGCCGAGGCCGTGAGGCCCGACCATGCAGGACCGAGAAAGGCGCGATGGGCCGCTTCCACGGCACGGTGCACATCGGCCGCGCCAGCCATGGGCATTTCGGCCCAGGGTTCGCCCGTCGCCGGGTCAAGGCTGGGGAAATGCGCGGTGCCATCCTCGAACCGGCCGTCGATATAGTGCTGGAAGCGGTCCATCTGATCCCTCAGGCAAAGGCTGGCATGACGTTTTCAATGAACCGCTTCAGGCTGTCGCGTTTGCGCGCAAAGCTTTGGCCGGAATCGATCCACAGTGAGAATTCGTCATAGCCAAGCGCCTCGATCTTCTGCAGTTTCTCGATCACCTCGGGCACTTCGCCGATCAACAGGTTCTCGCGCATGACCTTGGGTGAATAGAAGGGGTGGGCGGCGATTTCTTCGGGGGTAAGCGGTTCGATCAGGCCCTGCGTGATCGGCCGCTTGTTCAGGAACCAGGCGCCGAAATAGCAGTAGAAGGCGTTCAGTTCTTCTGCCGCCCTGTCGGCATCGGCGGCGTCCTTGGCGACGTAACCGTGTTGCAGGATCATGATCTTGGGGCGTTCCACCTGCGGGTGGGCCGCGCAGGCGGTGTTGAAGCGGTCCATCAGGCTGACCACCTCTTCATGGGGCTGGTGCAGCGGCGTCACCTGCACGTTGCAGCCTTGCGACACGGCGAAATCATGGCTGTTGGGATCGCGCGCGGCGACCCAGATCGGCGGGTGCGGTTGTTGCAGCGGTTTCGGGGCCGATGTGGTTTTCGGAAACTGCCAATACTGGCCGTCGTGGCTGTAATCACCCTCCCAAAGCCCCTTGATTGCCGGGATCAGCTCGCGCATGCGTCCGCCTGCGTTCCAGGCGTCAAGGCCCGGCAAAACGCGTTCATATTCAAAGGAGTAGGCCCCGCGCGCGATGCCAAGGTCCAGCCGGCCATCCATGATGATATCGGCCATCGCAGCCTCGCCGGCCAGCTTGATCGGGTGCCAGAAGGGGGCAATGACCGTACCGGTGCCAAGGCGCACGTTTTTCGTCCGCCGGGCCAGATCGACAAGGTTCAGGAAGGGGTTCGGCGCGATGGTAAAGCTCATCCCGTGGTGTTCGCCGGTCCAGATCGCGTGCATGCCGCCTTCGTCGGCCATGCGGCACAGTTCCAGCATTTCCTGATACAGGCGCGGTTCCTCATCCGCCGGGCTGACCCGCTCCATATGGACAAAAAGCGAGAATTTCATGGGGTTTCCCTTTCGTCGGTTCGGTGCACGCGTCCCTGTTCGTGGGTTCCGAAATAGATGCCATAGCGCCCCGTTGGGGCCTCATCCGCGAGCCGTTCCAGCATGATCCGCGCGGCAGGGTCCGAAACATCGGCCAGACTGTCGCGATCAAGATCAACCAGCGCGCCGTGTCGCGGCTTGCCGGGGGTGGTGGGGCAGAGAAAGGCGATATGCTGCGCGCCTTGGCTCACATCGTCATAGACGGAATAGACCGCGCCGGGCTCGGCCTGCAGGCCAGAGGCGGCGATCAGGCGCACCAGGGCCGCCTGCACGCCATCGCGGCCGGCCTTGGACATCGGCAGAGTCACCCCGCCGCGCCCATCATCGATCAGCAGCACCTTGCCCTCGGCCTTCAGAATGGCGGTGATGACCACATCGGGGCCGGCGGGCAGTTGGGCTGCCGTCTGGGCCGGGGTCACATAGGCCCCCCGGTAATACCCCAATCCCGCGGTCGGCGTCGCCTCGAACCCTGCGATCCGGCCGATCAGGATCGTATGGTCGCCGGCTGGAATGGCCTGCTCCAGCGTGCAATCGAACCAGGCCGACACGCCAGCAATGATCGGGTGCCCAACGGGCCCTTTCTTCCAGTAGACATCGGCGAAACGATCGTCGCTCGGCCGGGCGAAAGTGGCCGAGATGTCCTTTTGTCCTTCGGCCAGCACATTCACGGCAAAGCCCGTGCCGGTGGTGAAGGTGGTCAGGTTGCGCGAAGAATTGGCAAGGCTGACCAGCAGCAACGGCGGGTCAAGCGAGACCGAGGAAAAGGAATTGGCGGTGAACCCTTGCGGTTTGCCTGCGGTATCAAGGGTGGTGACCACCGTCACCCCGGTCATGAAGCAGCCAAAGGCGTCGCGCAAGGCGCGCGGGTCGATCGGGGTTGTCATGCGTGGGCCTCCCGGGTTGCCAACCAGTCGCGCAGGGCTTGGCAAACCTCACGCGGGGCGGTCAGATTCACCATATGCCGATGGCCAGGAATGATCACGGCCTGTCCGCGATGCACCATTCCGGCCATGGTCCGGGTCATGGCGGGGGTGGAGTTGGGGTCGCCGTCGCCCGTCAGCACCAGCGCCGGACAGCGGATTTCGCCCAGACGGTCGGCGTAAACGCTGTCCCCCTCGGCAAAGGCGCGGTAGGCGGCGGCATAGCCCTGTTGGCTGACGCTGCGCAGCCAGTCGGCCACCTTGCCGCGGATTTCGGCCTGATCGGGGGTGAACCAGCGGGCCAGGGGGGCCTCGATGCTGCCTGCGCCCGCCGCGATTTCAGCGGCGCGGCCCAAAACGGCGGCCCGGGCCTCGGGGGTGCGGCGATGGACGGCGTTGAGCAGCGCCACGCGGCTCACCATATCGGGCCGGCTGATGGCCAGACCGGCAGCAATCAGCGAGCCCATGGAATGACCGGCCACATTCACCGGGCCAAGGTTCAGCGCCTCGATCACGCGGGCAGCCCAGGCCACATAATCGGGCAGGCGCGCACCGGGGGGAAGGGGGCTGCTTTCGCCGTGGCCGGGCATGTCCACGGCGATCACATGCGCCTCAAGCCCCATCTGCGGCTCCCAGGCCTCGGCCCGCAGGCCGACACCGTGAATCAGCAAGAGCGTCTCTCCCGCCCCTTGTTCCAGCACCCGGACGGTGCCGCCGTCAGACAGCCGCAGGGTTCTTGACGTCATGACCAAGGTCTTTCAGATCCTGATAGCGATCGCCGATGCGGTGGTGCGGGCGCCCACCGATCGACGCGCCGAGGGCGACCACGATTTCATCTGCGGCGGGTGCGTCCGGGATGGCGAACTGGATCGTCAGGTAGTGGCTGCGGCGGCCTTCGTCGTTCTTGTCCATCAAGGGGATCATGATGGGGCAATTGGCCGGGCCGCGGGTGTTGGTGAAGGCCAGATAGGTCTTTGCGCCAACCGCGGTGCGGTAGTGGTTGCCAAAACGCAGGGTGTGGATCAACGCGCTGGCATGTTCCACCTCGCCATCCAGACCCACGACGGCGGCCTTGCCGTACCCTTCCACCTTGTCGCCGCCACCTGCGGCATCGATGATCATTTCGGTCAGAAGCGCACCAAGTTCGGGCGCAACGTCGTGAATTGCGGGCTTCAGATCCTCGACAAAGCCCATTCCCGCCCAAGGGTTCCGGATGACCGCCGCCGCCGCGATGAATTTCAGCGGTGTCGGCGCGGTGCGGCCGCCCTCGATCAGCGTGGTTTCGATGTTCAGAAGCGTCTTGCGAATCTGCGCGGGCATGGCGGCATCCTTGGTGAATCTGCCTGTATGTTGGTATACCATCATATGAGATGTCAAGAAGGACTTGCGTGACGGCTTGCCCCGGCCTAGGTTTGCGCCATGAACCAGCCCGCCGACGATCTGCGCATTCACGAAGCCCCCGCCACGCTGCGGGCCCTGGCGGTTGACCGGCTGCGCGGGGCGATCATTGCCGGACGCTTTCAGGGCGGCGACCGTCTGGTGGAACGGGCGCTGTGCGACCAGTTGGGCGTGTCGCGCTCGGTCGTGCGCGAGGTGATCCGCACCCTGGAGGCCGAGGGCCTGGTGGAAACCCTGCCGCGCGCGGGCCCCGTTGTGGCGCGGCTGGACTGGCATCAGGCGGCGCAGATCTATGCCATTCGCCGGCTTCTGGAGGCTGAGGCGGCCGCAGATTGCGCCCTGCTTGCCAATGCGGCGGTGAAGGACCGCCTGCGCGCGGCACTTGCCGCATTGGACAAGGCCTTTGCCGAGGCGACGCCTCAGGCGCTTTATGCTGCGACGACGGCGTTCTACGAGGTCATCTTCCAAGCCGCCGGGCACGAGATCGCCTGGGAAATCGTGCAGCGGCTGAATGGGCGCATCTCTCGGTTGCGGGCCATGACCCTTGCCACGACCAACCGCCGCACCTCGGGGCCAGCGCATATGGCGCGCATTGCCGCCGCGATTTGTGCGAATGACCCCGTGGCCGCAGCCAAGGCTGTGCGGGATCACCTGAAAGAAGCGGCCGAGATCGCGCGCCAGCTGCTGCAAACCGCCTGACCTCGGATTGGCGCGCCCACCTCGGGGTGGCAAACCCCGAGGCCTGAAGGGGGTTGACGGGGGCTTGCCATGACATCCCCGATGACCAGAGGCCATGGGCGGGGTGCGTGCCGATCGTCGAAGGCTTGGACCGACACCGTGCCACAGCCTTCTCGGCCATCCTGCGGCGTTGATCCCCTGCCGAATATTCCAGCGGCGCCAGTGTGCAGCGGGCCGGGATAACCAAGGCCGGCAGTGGTCTTGCGGCGGCCGGTCACTGCCCTTGGGGAAGGGGGGACGGCACCCAGACCGGATCATACGCGCCCTGGTCCAGATGGCCGAACGGCGACCGTTCGCCTCCTCCATCCCACGCATCACAACCCCCGCCGTTTTCAGGACGGCGGGGAAGCATGGTGTCAAACCCCTGTCGAGGCAGGACCCTCTCCGCGGCCTTTCAGGCGTTGACGTCGATCACGGCGCGGCCCTTGATCTTGCCAGCCAAGATCTCGGCCCCAAGCCGCGGCAGGTCTGCAAGGCCATGCAGGCTGATCATCGCCTCCAGCTTGTCCTTCGGCATGTCGCGGGCGATGCGCTGCCAGGCGATCACGCGGCGCGCGTAGGGCTGCAGGACCGAATCGATGCCCAGAATGTTTACCCCACGCAAGAGGAAGGGCACGACCGAGGCGGGCAGGTTCGCGCCCCCGGCAAGGCCGACCGCCGCGATGGAGCCGCCATGCTTCAGCTGGCCCAGCACCCGCGCCATCATCGCGCCCCCCACGGCGTCGATGCAGCCGGCCCAGGTTTCGGATTCCAGCGGGCGCTTGACGGTTTCGTTGATGGCCTCGCGCGGCACGATCTGGCTGGCACCCAGGCTGCGCAGATAGCCTTCTGTCTCGGGCCGCCCGGTGACGGCAGCCACCTCATAGCCCGCCGCCGCCAGCAGCGCCACCGCGACCGAGCCCACCCCGCCCGCCGCGCCAGTGACCAGAACCGGGCCTGAACCGGGCGTCAGCCCATGATCTTCCAGCGCCAGAATGGCCAGCATCGCGGTAAAGCCCGCCGTGCCCACCGCCATCGCCTGCCGTGTGGTCAGGCCCTCCGGCAAGGGCACCAGCCAGTCGGCCTTGACCCGCGCCTTCTGTGCATAGCCGCCCCAATGGCTTTCCCCCACCCGCCAACCGGTCAGCACCACCTTGTCGCCGGGACGATAGCGCGGATCGTCCGAGCTTTCGACGGTTCCGGCAAAATCGATGCCCGGCACATGCGGATAGCTCCGCACCAGCCCGCCCCCGGTGCCAAGGCAAAGGCCGTCCTTGTAATTGACGGTGGAATAATCAACCGCCACCACCACATCGCCCTGCGGCAGATCGGCCAGCGCAAGGTTCTGCACCCCCGCATGGGTTGCCCCGGCCTCGTCCTTGGTGACCACCAGCGCCCTGAATGACATCCGTCTTCTCCCCGTTCCTGTCATGCCCATGTTTGCCCTGCGATGACCAAGGTGCAAGAGGTCCTTTCTTGACCCCGGAACCGAGTTCGGGCCTATGTGGCCCATGGCCCCGCGCAAGAAAGCTGATCCTCGTCCCCAACCTGCCCCGCAGCCAGAGCCACGGTTGCGGCGTCTGCGACGCTGGGCGTTGCGGGGGCTGGCGGGTCTAGCCGGCTTTTATGCCGTGCTGATCCTGCTTTTCAGCTTTGTGCCGCCGCCGATCAATATCTATCAGGTGCAGGAAAGCTGGCGCCTGGGTGGCATCGAAAAGGATTGGGTCAGCTGGGACGAGATCGCCCCGGTCATGGCCCGCTCGGTCGTCGCCGCCGAGGACGCCAATTTCTGCCTGCACTGGGGCTTTGACATGGCCGCGATCCGCACCGCCATTGAAGAGGGGGGTGGCCGTGGCGCCTCGACCATTTCGCAGCAGGTGGTGAAGAATACCTTCCTCTGGCACGGGCGCAGCTATGTCCGAAAGGCGATGGAGGCGGCGATCACCCCGGTCGTGGAGCTGATGTGGTCCAAGCGCCGGATCCTTGAGGTTTACCTGAACACCGCCGAATTCGCCGAAGGGGTCTTTGGCGTGCAGGCCGCCGCCCAGCATCATTTCGGCGTTGACGCGCGCGACCTGTCCGCCCTGCAGGCCGCCCGCCTTGCCGCCGTTCTGCCCGATCCCAAGGGCCGGTCGGCCGGCAATCCGTCGTCCTTTGTGCGCAAGCGCACGCGTGCCATCATTTC
>JALQYS010000602.1 GCA_023254015.1 Paracoccaceae bacterium | reverse complement strand
CTTGCGGACCAGGTTCGACGGTTGGTAAGTGCGCTTAATCGCGGCTCTCCATAAGACGGTTGCCCGAACCTGCAAGGATTCGAGGGCGGGAACTTGAAGCCCGGTCTTTAAGCAGGCGGGGCCGGGCTGTCAACGCAGGTTGCGCGCGATTTCTGCAACATTTCGCGCGCAAGCCGGCACCTGGCGCCCGAAAACCGCGGAAAACACGCTGCGCGATTGCGTGCGAACCGCCCGCCCTATCAACCGCGCGTGAGCCGGCGCCCAAGGCACTGGCGCAGCGGGGCGATTTCGGCCCATCCTGACCGGATGGATACGCGTCCCAAACCCCCGTCGCGCCGCCTTTTGCGCCATGTGCCGCTGGCGGTGATTCTGCTGGCCGCCGTGACGGGCGTGCTGGCTTTTGGCGACGCGCTGACTTTCGAGACCTTGTCGCGGCATCGCGCGGGGCTTCTGGCCTATCGGGACGCGCATCTTCTGTTGGCGAGTATTGGTTTCGTTGCGGCCTATGCCGCCATCGTTGCCTTGTCCATCCCCGGGGCGACGATTGCCACCCTGACGGGCGGGTTCCTCTTTGGCCTGTTTCCGGGGGTGCTGTATAATATCATCGGGGCGACGATCGGGGCGGCGCTGGTGTTTCTGGCGGCGCGGGCCGGGATCGGGGCTGATGTGGCGGGCCGGATCGCCGCCCGGGGCGGGGCGGTGGCGCGGCTGCAGGAGGGGTTGCGGCAGAACCAGTGGTCGGCCCTGCTGATCATGCGGCTGGTGCCGGTGGTCCCGTTCTTTCTGGCCAACCTGATTCCCGCTTTCGCCGGCATCCGCCTTTGGCCCTTTGTGGCCACGACGGCGCTGGGCATCCTGCCGGCCGGGCTGGTGTTCACCTCGGTTGGCGCCGGTCTGGGCGAGGTCTTTGCCCGTGGCGAAACCCCGGACCTTGGCATGGTGTTCACCGCACCTGTGCTTGGCCCGCTTCTGGGGTTGGCGGCGCTGTCGGCCCTGCCGATGATGCTGAAGGTCTGGCAACGCAAGGGGGGCGTGGGATGAGCATGCTGACACCGGATCTTTGCATCATCGGCGCGGGGTCGGGCGGGCTGTCGCTGGCGGCGGGGGCGGTGCAGATGGGGGCCTCGGTCGTGCTGATCGAGGGGGCCGAGATGGGGGGCGATTGCCTGAATTCCGGCTGCGTTCCGTCAAAGGCGCTTCTGGCGGCGGGCCGGGTGGCCGAGGTGATGCGGCAGGCGGGGCCGTTCGGCATTACGCCGGTCGCGCCGGTGATCGATTTTGCTGCCGTTCAGGATCACGTCACGCAAGTGATCGCCGGGATTGCCCCGCATGACAGCCAGGAGCGATTCGAGGGGCTTGGCGTGACGGTCCTGCGCGGATGGGCGCGGTTTGTCTCGCCGCGCGAGGTCGAGGCGGCGGGTCATCGCATCCGGGCGCGACGGTTCGTGATTGCCACGGGCGCGCGCGCGGTCATGCCACCCGTGCCAGGCATCGACACGGTACCCTGTCTGACCAACGAGACGATTTTCGCCCTGCGTGAGCGGCCCGAGCATCTGCTGATTCTGGGCGGTGGCCCGATCGGCATCGAAATGGCGCAGGCCCATCGGCGGCTTGGTGCGCGGGTCACGGTGATCGAGGCGGCCCGCGCGCTGGGCCGCGAGGATCCGGATTGCGCGGCGGTCGTGCTGGGGGCCCTGCGCGACGAGGGGGTGGAGTTCCGCGAGGAGCAGGCCGTGGTGCGGTTGCGCGCGGTCGACGGCGGGATCGAGGTGGTGCTGGCCGATGGCGCGGTGCTGACCGGCTCGCATTTCATGGTGGCCGCAGGCCGCGCCCCGGCGCTGGAGCGGCTGGATCTGCACGCGGGCGGTGTTGCACATTCGGCCAGGGGCGTGACCGTGGGCGCAAATCTGCGGTCCGTGTCGAATCGCCGCGTCTATGCGGTGGGCGATGCCGCGGGCGGGCCGCAGTTCACCCATGCCGCCGGGGCGCATGCCGGAGTGGTGATTCGGCAGGTTCTGCTGGGCCTGCCAGCGAAGGCCGCCCCGCAGATGCCCCGGGTCAGCTATACAGACCCCGAACTGGCTCAGGTCGGCCTGACCGAGGCCGAGGCGCGGGCCGTCCATGGCAAGCGTCTGACCGTGCTGCGCGCCGAATTCTCCGGCAATGACCGCGCCCGGGCGGAACGCAAGGGCAGGGGGCTGGTCAAGGTCATGGTGGTTCGGGGGCGGCCCGTGGGGGCCAGCATCGCCGGGCCTCAGGCGGGCGAGTTGATCGGCCTTTGGGCGCTGGCGATTGCGGCGCGGGTCAGGATCGGCACGGTGGCCGGCCTGATCCTTCCCTATCCGACGTTGGGGGAAACCGCCAAACGTGCGGCGGGGGCCTATTTCTTGGCCAGACTCTTTGATAATCCTCCGCTGAAGCGGGTTGTCAGGCTGGTGCAGCGGCTGGTTCCCTGATGTCGGTGCCCCGGCCCGACCCCGGGCGCTGTCTGCCCCCGGACCCCCGAGGATATTTGTGCACAGAGGATGGACCGAGGGGTGGAAGGCAGGAGGGGCAGGTTTCTGAACACCCTCTCGGGGCGGTTCCTGATCTTGACCGTGGCTTTTGTCATGCTGGCCGAGGTCTTGATCTTTGTGCCGTCGATCGCGCGCTTTCGCGTCGATTTCATGACGCTGCGGCTGGAGAAGGCGCAGATCGCCTCTTTGTCGCAGCTGGCGGCCAGCGACATGGTGACGCCCGAGCTGGAGGCCGAACTTCTGGCCAATGCCGGGGTTTACAACGTTGTCCTGCGCCGCAACGAGATGCGGCAGCTGGTGCTGTCCTCGACTCTGCCCTCGCCGGTTTCGGCAACCTATGACTTGCGCGCGTCGGGGTCCTGGGAACTGATCCGGGACGCGCTGGCCTGTCTGGTCGATCCGACCGAGCAGATCATCCGGGTGATCGGCAATCCGGTGCAGCAGGCGGGGTTGCTGATTGAAATCACCATGGACAATGGCCCGATGCGGACGGCGATGCTGGATTATGGCGTGCGCATCCTTGTCCTTTCGGCCCTGATCTCGGTGGTGACGGCCTTTCTGCTGTTTCTGGCGGTGCAGCGGCTGATCGTTCTGCCGATCCGGCGCGTGGCGCGTCATATGGCGGCCTATGCCGAGGCGCCCGAGGATGCGCGCCGGGTGATCGCGCCGACGGCGGAAATCGAGGAGTTGCGGGCGGCCGAAGAGGCGATGGAGGCGATGCAGCGCCAGCTGACGGGCAGCCTGAAGCAGAAGGAGCGTCTGGCGCAGCTGGGCGGGGCCGTGGCCAAGATCAGCCATGATTTGCGCAACATCCTGACCTCGGCCCAGCTTTTTGCCGACCGCCTGGAGGGCAGCGCCGACCCGACTGTTGCCCGCGCCGCGCCAAAGCTGATCGGCTCGATCAGCCGGGCGGTGGCCCTGTGCGAGGCGACGCTTGCCTTTGGCAAGGCCGAGGAAGCGGTTCCGGTGCTGCGCCCGGTCGATCTGGCGGCGCTGGCTGCCGATGTGGCCGAGGCCGAAGGGCTGGACGAAGATGGCCGGGTGGCCTTTCTTGTCGATGTGCCGGGCGGGTTTCTGGTGCAGGCCGATCCTGAGCAGCTTTACCGCGTTCTGTCGAATCTGGTGCGCAACGCCCGTCAGGCCATCGAAGCGACGGGCCAGAGCGGCACCATCGAAATCTCTTGTTCGCAAACCCCGCAGGAGTGGCTTGTCCGCGTGGGTGACACCGGGCCCGGTCTGCCGAACAAGGCGCGCGAGCATCTGTTCGAGGCGTTTCAGGGGGGCGCGCGCAAGGGGGGCACCGGGCTTGGTCTGGCGATTGCGGCCGAGCTGGTGCGGGGCCATGGTGGGCGGCTGGAGCTGACGCGCTCGGATTCAGAGGGCACGGAATTCCTGATTCACCTTCCCAAGGGCGCCTGACCGGCAAGAGCCGCGACGGAAATTCCGGGTGGGGACGTTTCATCCATGATGCACGGGATTGGTGCAAATGGAGGATTTCATGTCATTACGCAGCTGGGCGACGCCCCTCACCATCGGTGCCTTCCTTTTGATGGCCGTGACGGGGGGGCTGATGTTCTTCCATCTGGAAACCCCCTTGGGCAAGGTGGCCCATGAATGGCTGGGCTGGGCCCTTGTTGCCGCCGTCGGGGCGCATGTCTGGCTGAACCGCCGGGCCTTCAGCACCTATTTCAAGCGGTCTGCCGCCCTTGGCATTATGGGGGGCGCCGTGATCGTGCTGGCGGCGACCTTTGTCGTGCCGCTGGGCGACAGCGAATCTGTGCCGGTGCGGCAGGTTCTGGGGTCGCTCACCCATGCCCCGATTTCGGCACTGGCCGTGCTGGCCGGGCGGCAGGAGGCAGAGCTTCTGTCCGCGCTGTCCGTGACACATCCCGGCGTGACGGCAGACCAGACGCTGACCGATCTGGCGGGGGCCAGCCCCGAAGCCGCCGTTGGCCTGCTTGCTCAGGTCTATGGGCAGGCTCTGGCCGAATAATTGCAGCTCGGCATCGGGATTTCGAATTTCGATGCCGAATTGCCCTTGCAAACCCCCGCAGCCACAGCTAAACGCAGCGGCAAGACGGACCCGTAGCTCAGCTGGATAGAGCATCAGACTACGAATCTGAGGGTCGGGCGTTCGAATCGCTCCGGGTCCGCCACTTCTTCAGATAAAACAAGCGCTTAGCTATCCCCCTTGGGGTTCTTTGTTGCGTTCGGCGGCTCGACATGGCGCCGTCATGGCTGATCCATTCCCCGTCACGAAAGCGCCCCACACCAATGGGTGCAGGGCGCTGGGGTAGCGGGGGCGTGGGGTCACCCCTGGCGCAGAGGCCGTTCGTCTGACGTCCGGCGGTTTTCCCGGGATTATCAGGGCTGGCCATCCATCCCCGTGATTCGCTGTGGTGGCTCCCTTGCGTCCGTCGCAGATGCGCAGGGCTTTCACGCCATCACTGAAGAACGGCTTCGCGCTGCGCATAGAGCACCGCCAGCCGACATGCCGAACAATGCGCGGCGGGCTGTGCCGCGGCCAGACGACGCTCGCCGTCCAGATCCCCTATCGGCGCCCCGACGGCCCCTGAGCTTGCTGGTGGATATCGAGCCCTGTCGGGGCCGGGGCACGCCCCCTTGGCGGGAAAGGCTGAGACCGGCTCTCGGGGCCGATCCGCACGGTGTTGTCTTGTCTTTGGGCCGGCCCATCCCCGAATGGCCGGCCCCGGTTCTGTCAAGTGGCGATGAATTCGCGCACGAAGGGTGTGGCGGGCCGCGCGCGGATGTCTTGCGGCTTGCCGATCTGTTCGATGCGGCCCATTGACATCACGACCACCAGATCGGCCAGCGCCATCGCCTCTTCCTGATCATGGGTGACAAAGATCGTGGTCAGGCCCGTGGTGTCGTGGATGTCGCGCAGGCCCTGGCGCAGGTCTTTGCGAACTTTGGCGTCCAGCGCCCCGAAGGGCTCGTCCAGCAAAAGCATCCGCGGCTCGATCGCCAGGGCACGGGCCAGCGCCACCCGCTGCCGCTGCCCGCCCGACAGCTGGCTGGGGAACCGCGCGCCAATGTCGGGCAGCTGGATCAGCTCTAGCAGTTTGGTCACCCGGCGGGCGATCTCAGCCTTATTCGGGCGGCTGGCGCGGGGGCGGGCGTTCAGGCCGTAGGCGATATTGTCGAACACCGTCATGTGGCGGAACAGGGCGTAGGACTGAAACACAAAGCCCGCGCGGCGATCCTGAACGCTGAGGCCCGTGGCATCCTGCCCGTCGAACATGACGCGACCCGAGGTCGGGAATTCCAGCCCGCCAAGGATGCGCAGAAGGGTGGTCTTGCCCGACCCGGAGGGGCCGAGAAGAGCCACCAACGCGCCAGAGGGCAAAGACAGCGACACCGGGTGCAGGGCGGCCGTGGTGCCGAAAAGCTTGGAGATCTCGTCGATTTCGATATGCATGGGAAACTCCTTGCGGATAGGCGTGCGGCGCGCGCGCGCGGGTGGGGGCCTAATGGCGGTGCGTGGCGGCAAGCTGGTCGGCATGACGGATTTCCAGCGCGGTTTTCAGCAAGAGCGTGACAAGGGCCAGAAGCGCCAGCACGGCGGCCAGAGAGAAGGCGGCGACAGAGAGGTATTCCTGATACAGCATCTCGATCGTCGTCGGCATGGTGGCGGTCTGCCCGCGGATCTTGCCCGATACCACGGCAACCGCGCCGAATTCTCCCATCGCGCGGGCGTTGCACAGCAACACACCGTAAAGCAGCGCCCAGCGGATGTTGGGCAGCGTCACGGTCCAGAAGGTGCGCCAGCCCGAGGCGCCAAGGGTCAGCGCCGCCTCTTCCTCGGCCCGGCCCTGTTCGATCATCACCGGAATCAGCTCGCGGGCGACGAAGGGGAAGGTGACGAACATCGAGGCCAGGATGATGCCGGGCAGGGCGAAGACCACCGGAAAGCCATGGGCGACCAGCCAGCCGCCCAGCGCCGAATTGGCGCCGAAGGTCAGGACGAGGCAGAGGCCGGCCACCACGGGCGAGACCGAGAAGG
>JALQYS010000569.1 GCA_023254015.1 Paracoccaceae bacterium | reverse complement strand
AGTCGCGGATGTCCTGGCCGGAGCTCAGTTCGATCTGGCGCTGGCCGAGGCCTTCGGCGGGCGAGACATTCGCGGCAAAAGCGCCAGAGGCGGCAACAAGCGACAGGGCGGCGGCGGTGAGAATGGTTTTCATGACAGTGTCCTTTTCCTGAGTTTGGCCGCCGTTCTGTCTGGCGGCTGGTATCGATCTTGTTTCGATCATGGTCAGGAAATGGGCCTTTCCCCGGCGGCCTTCAATGTGCATCAATGCGCTATAGTGCACACCATTGGTTCATCTGTGCATATTCGCAAATTTGTTACTCAAAAACACTCGGTTTTGAGTGGTTCATCGGGAAAATATTCTTGAAATCGCGGGGCAGCGATCTATCGGCCCGATGCCGTCGGTGGAAGGCAAGGCGGGTTTGGGGCGCGTCAGACGGCGCAGGTTGCGGTCATCGCGCCGTCGAAGGTGGTCCGCAGCGCCATGTCCAGATCGGCCATGGTGACGGGCAGGCCCAGATCGACAAGGCTGGTCACGCCGTGGTCACGGATGCCGCAGGGCACGATACCCGAGAAATGCGAAAGGTCCGGTTCGACGTTGATCGAGATACCGTGAAAGCTGACCCAGCGGCGCAGCTTGATGCCGATGGCGGCGATCTTGTCTTCGGCCAGCGTTCCATCGGCCAAGCGCGGCTTCTCGGGGCGCGTGACCCAGACGCCTACCCGGCCCGGACGGATCTCGCCCTTGACGTTGAACTCGGCCAGCGCCGCGATCACCCAGTTTTCCAGATGCCGCACGAAACAGCGCACATCCTTTTCGCGGCGGCCGACATCCAGCATCACATAGACCACCCGCTGCCCCGGCCCGTGGTAGGTGTATTGTCCGCCGCGTCCGACCGGATGCACCGGAAAGCGGCCGGGATCCACCAGATCGGCGGGCTTGGCCGAGGTGCCGGCGGTGTAAAGCGGCGGATGTTCCAGAAGCCAGATCGCCTCGGGGGCCTGTCCCTGCTGGATGGCGGCCACGCGGGCCTCCATCGCGGCCAGCGTTTCGGCATAGTCGGAAAGGCCTGGAAGGGTTGTCCATTCGACCTGATCCATGCGTGCCTCCTGTGCCCCGGGATGATCTGCGGCCCACAGATGGCCCGACGACCGCGTGATTGCAACGCCAAGCCGGCAAGAACCTGCAGAATCCCTCTTTTCTTCCCCGCACCTTGCGGCTAAACACCCGGTTACCCGAGGCCAGATCAGTGCGGATGTGGCGGAATTGGTAGACGCGCAGCGTTGAGGTCGCTGTTCCTTAACCGGAGTGAAAGTTCGAGTCTTTTCATCCGCACCAATCTGCCTCGGGTAAGACAGACGCCTTGCGCGTGTCATCCAACCCTCCCTCCTTTCGCTAGAATTTTCGGCTTAACCCGGCGTTAGAGCCGCGTTGCCCAGAATGGTCCGCCCGCAGCCTGTCTGCGGTTCGGTTCTGGGTACAAAAGACATGGCGACTTATTACGGCGGCAGCGGCAACGACTCGCAGACGGGCAGTTCGGATGCCGACAGCATCTTTGGCTATGGTGGCAACGACACCATCTCTGGTCAGGGCGGCGTTGACAGCATCTATGGCGGCGACGGGGCCGACAGCATCAACGCCGGCGACGGTGATGATTTCGTCTATGCCGGAACCGGCAATGACACGATCACGGCATCAAAAGGCTATGATCAGGTCTACGGCGATGCGGGCAATGACAGCCTGAGCGGCGGGTCGGATACCTATGACGACCTTTATGGCGGCGCGGGCGACGATTCCATCTATGCCGGCAATGCAGGTTACAACTGGGGTTTCGGCGGCGAGGGCAACGACCTGCTTTACGGCGGGGATGGCGAGCAGGATCTCCTGCACGGCGGCACGGGCAATGACACGGCCCATGGCGGCAACGGAAATGATGTGGTGCTTGGCGGAACCGGAAATGACCAGGTTTTCGGCGATGCGGGCAATGATTTCGTTGCGGGCGACGACGGCGCCGACACGGTCGATGGTGGCACGGGGGCGGACACGATCGAAGGCGGGCAGGGCCGTGACAGCCTGATCGGCGGCGATGGTGCCGATCTGATCCGCGGCGACATCCGCACCTTTGACCCGGCCTTCTACACCTCTGGGCCGTCAAGCACGCCCACGACCGTCTCTTTCACCAACACCTCAAGCCTGACGATCCGGGTCTACTGGATCGACCAGACCGGAACCCCGCAGCTTTACGCCAGGCTGTCGCCGGGCCAAAGCTGGAACACGACGACCTATGCCGAACACAACTGGATGCTGACCGATGCGGCAACGGGCAGTTATCTTGGCGTCTATGAAGGGGCGCTTGCTCAATCCATCACCTATGCCGGCGATTTCAATGACACGATCAGCGGCGGGCAGGGGGCCGACACGATCTACACCGATTTCGGCGATGACAGTGTCGAAGCGGGCAGCGAAAACGATCTGGTCTATGGCGGGGCGGGCAAGGACACGGTCTATGGCGGCTGGGGCGATGACAGCGCCGATCTGGGCGCGGGCAACGACAGTTTCGGCAGCTGGAGCAACGAAGGCGGCAATGACACCGTCTATGGCGGCCTTGGCGATGACAGCATCATTGGCGGCGGCGAGAACGACCTGCTTTACGGCGGCACCGGGAACGATACGCTCTCGGGCGGCGTCGGCAACGACAGCAGCTATGGCGGCGAAGGCAACGACGTTGTGGTCATAACTGACGATCACAACCAGGACTTCTATGACCTCGGCGAGAATGCCGGCGACATGGATGCGATGTGGTTTGCGAATTATGTCAGCACCAACGGCGTCAGCGTCACCTTCAGCGGAACCGATGCCGGCAGCTATGCCTTTGCGGGCGGCTATGCCACGGGCAGCTTCACCGGGCTGGAAGGGCTGGGGGGCACGGAATACGCCGACACCCTCAACGCCGGCGCCGACAATGATGGTGTGGTCATCTATGGCCTCGGGGGGGCCGACAGCATCACCGGCGGGTCGGGCAACGACCTGATCGATGGTGGCGCTGGCCATGACACTATCTATTTCGGCGCGGGCAACGACACGGTCTATGGGGGGGCGGGCAACGATCTGATCGATGATCGCCTGAACAACCTGGAACCCGGTGCCAGTTTTGTCGATGCCGGGGATGGCGATGACACCATCTGGTCAGGCGGCGGGGCCGACACGGTTCAGGGCGGTGCCGGCAATGACCAGATCAGCGCCGAGGACGGCGACGATCTGGTGCAGGGCGGCGGCGGAAATGATTCGCTTTATGGTGGCCTGGGTAACGACACGCTGGATGGCGGCCTTGGGGCCGATCTGGTCATGGGCGACGGTGGCTCTGACAAGATCGATCTGACCACGGCCGATTCGGCCAATGACAGCGCCTATGGCGGGTTGGGCGATGACACGCTGACCACGCGGATCGATCTCGATGGGGGGGGCGATGCGCTTTATGGCGGTGACGGGCGCGATTTCTTTGTCGCCGGGGCGGGCGACAGCGTTTTCGGCGGCGAGGGCGGGTATGACTATGACATCCTCGATCTGTCCTCGGCGCCGGTCGGGGGCACGATCACGCTGACAGGACAGGGCGCAGGCACTGCAAGCTCCTCCGGCAGCACACTGACCTTTGCGGACATCGAATACATCGCCACCACCGCCTATGCTGATTCCATCGACGGGCAGGCCGATGGCGGCGGCATGTATTACGACACCCGCGGCGGGAATGACACGATCAGGGGCGGCACGGGGGCCGACAGTGTGAAGGCCGGCACCGGCAACGACCTGATCATGGGCGGCGGCGGGGCCGATCATGTCAACGGCGACGACGGGGACGACACGGTTTTCGGCGAAGATGGCAATGACACGCTGAACGGCGATGCCGGCAATGACCTGCTTTATGGCGGGACCGGCGACGACTGGCTGCTCAGCGCGATGGGCAATGACAGCGCCTATGGCGGCAGCGGCAACGATTTTCTCAACAACATGTCCGGCAACGCCGTTCTGGAGGGCGGTGACGGCAATGATTCGCTGTTTGGCGGCGATGGGGAAGACACGCTGCGCGGCGGCGCCGGGGCCGACAGCCTGAACGGCGGAACAGGCAATGACCTGTTGGATTACTCGGATGCGACGGCCGGGGTCTTTGTCGACATCGACAGCGGCTTTACCGGCCTTGCGGCGGCGGGCGATACCCTGTCAGGGTTCGAGGGGGTCAGCGGCTCGGCCTTTGCCGACACGTTGCAGGGGCGGGCGGCGGCCGACAGCCTTTATGGCGGGGGAGGCGACGACTCGCTCCGCGCGCGGGGGGGAAATGACACGGTCGATGGCGGCAGCGGCAATGACCTGATCGAAGGCAATGAGGGCGCCGACAGCCTGATCGGCGGCGCGGGCGACGACACGCTGTCGGGCGGCATCGGCAATGACCGGCTGCAGGGCGGCGACGGGCGCGACAGCTTTGTGGTGGTCGAGGCGTCGGGCGACGACACCGTTCTTGATTTCCAGATGGCGCGGATCGACGGGCTGACCACGGACCGGCTGGATGTCTCGTCGCTGCGCCACGACGACGGCAGCCCGGTGCGCAGCTGGGATGTCTCGGTCCGGGATGACGGTTTCGGCAATGCCCGCCTCACCTTTCCCCAGGGCGAGATCCTTGTCTTGCAGGGGGTCAGTCCGTCCCAGGTGTCTGCGCCGGGCGCGCTTGTCGCGATGGGTGTTCCCTGCTTTGTCGCCGGCGCCCGCATCGACACGCTCGACGGCCCCCGGCGGATCGAGGCCATTCGGGTGGGGGATGATGTGCTGCTGGAGGATGGCAGCGTTGCCCCCGTGCTCTGGGTCGGGCAGCGTCGACTGGGCGCGGCCGAGGTTGCGGCCCGGCCGCAACAGGCGCCGGTGCAGGTGCTGCGGGGCCATCATGGGGCCGAGCGCAATCTTCTTTTGTCGCCGCAACACGGGGTTGAGGTGCAGCTTGCCGGGCAGGGCCGGGCGCTGGTGCGGGCCGCGCATCTTGCCCGGCTGGGCTGGGGGGCGCGGCTTGCCCCTGTGATGCGGGATGTCAGTTATCACCACATTCTGCTGCCGCGCCACGGGCTGGTCCGGGCCAACGGGGTCATTTGCGAAAGCCTTTATCCCGGCCCCTTCGCGCTGGCCGGACTTGCGCCCGCACAACGCATGACACTGGCGCAGACCATCCTGTCCACCGCACCGGCCGGGCGGGGCGGCACCCTCGACAGCCTTTATGGCCCGCGCGCCTTGCCCTTGCTGAGCTTTTCGCAGGCGCGGCGCTGGCATGCGCAAGCCTGTCCAGCCGTGTTCCCCGGTGGGAATCGGTCTTGCCTGGGAGGAAAGTCCACGGCAGATTCTCCCGTCTAGGCTGCAACCGATCCGCCGTCGGCAGGCGGTTGTCCTGTCTGTCGTTTTTTGGCATGCCGTTTTGCGCGACAAATGCGGCGCAAAATGCCCGATCCTCCCGCAAACGGCGTGCATGTTGAAACGCGACAAGAAGGCGATTGCAAACGACCTCTGCAATGGCTTAAGTCGATGGAACACAAGCGCAGGACAGCTGCCGGACAGACGGGGAGATAGACTGGCATGACCAGCCGAAACGACGCTTTCGTCGCATTTGAGCATGTGCAAAAGAGCTATGATGGTGTCAGCCTTGTCGTAAAGGATCTGAACCTTTCGATCGGCAAGGGTGAATTCCTCACGATGCTGGGGCCGTCCGGGTCGGGCAAGACGACCTGTCTGATGATGCTGGCCGGGTTTGAAACCGCCACGCATGGTGAAATCCGGCTTGATGGCCGGCCGATCAATCAGGTCCCGCCGCACAAGCGCGGCATCGGCATGGTGTTCCAGAACTATGCGCTGTTTCCCCACATGACCGTGGGCGAAAACCTGGCCTTCCCGCTGGAAGTGCGCGGCATGGGCAAGGATGAGCGCGAGACCAAGATCAAGCGTGCGCTTGACATGGTGCAGATGGGCGCCTTCGCCAACCGCCGGCCGGCCCAGCTTTCGGGTGGCCAGCAGCAGCGGATCGCGCTGGCCCGTGCGCTGGTGTTCGATCCCAAGCTGGTGCGCGAAGGATGGAACGGCTTCAACGCGCTCCACATGGCGGCCAGCCGCATGGGCGGGCTGATGCTGGGCTATGCGCAGAAGGGCGGCATTGCCGATCTGGTTGCGGCCAAGCCGAAGATGGTGATCTCGCTGGGCGCGGATGAGGTGGACTTCACGAAGTTTGCT
>JALQYS010000551.1 GCA_023254015.1 Paracoccaceae bacterium | reverse complement strand
GAGGGCTTGGACAAGGTCTTCGTCGCCGCTGGATTCGAGTGGCGCGAACCGGGTTGCTCGATGTGTCTGGCGATGAATGCCGACAAGCTGGCACCGGGGGAACGTTGCGCCTCGACCTCGAACCGCAATTTCGAAGGCCGTCAGGGTTTCAAAGGCCGCACGCATCTGGTCTCGCCCGCAATGGCGGCCGCCGCAGCCATTGCTGGTCATTTCGTTGACATCCGGCAGTGGGGCTGATCCTTCTCTGTTACAGTCAATCTTTAGACAAAACCCCGCGCAAGCGGGGTTTTTTATGCGCTAGACTCGGTCGGTGCTGACAAGGGGCTTGAATGAGCTCAGGTCGGAATATCGCCTCACGCGTGCAAAAATTTCAACTTCATTCTAGGGTTGAGTATGGGTCGCAGAGACACGATTCATTGACTTTATGTGGGCGGATGATTACGTTTGAAGAGCGGGTGATTGTGTTCCGAAAAACCTGATGATGTCAGGAGAACAGTTCGCTGTAGCTCTGCAAAGAGTGGTAGGACGCAACGCCCGCGCCTTATCCGGTGACAAGCTTTCGATTGAACCAAGCTTCATCTTGGCGATGCGTTCATATTCCAGATCGTAAAGCGTTTGACGCTCATTGGGCTGTTTCGTTCGAAACCATCAAGCCCGCTTTTTTCCAGAACCAGTTTGGCGAGTTCTTTTTTGGCTTCGCGCCCCCCTTCAAGCAGATGTCTGGAATTTCTGGCTGCACAGACCGCACCAAGAATGACATCATTGAGTTGGAGCAACCGGCATTTTTTGGAATCCTCGGAAACAAATTGTTTGACCGGTCGTGTTGCAATGCCATGATCTCTTGCCGCAGTTGCATTTAACATGGACCGAATTGTTTCAAGCGGTGTTGAACTGTTGCGATGGTCAACCCTGACATATAAAGACCCTTTATGTCCGTGGGTCTTAACAAATTTATGTAAAATAAGCTGATAATATAATTTCGATAATCCAATATCACTGTCGCCATTATTGTATTTTTTGTGATTCCATTGATGGCTATCAAAACAAAGGCAATGGAAATGCAGGTGATCGGTGTTGTTCAGGTCAAAAAAACAATCAACCAATGCTTTATACGCGCTCAATTTCTGATTTGAAACTTTGCTCCATTTTAACTCTGCTTTCATATTGTGGTTTTCGCTAAAGGCTTCGAGCGCATCATAAGCCCGTTGATAGCTGTCCCTATGCATGCAAAGACCACCGACAACTGTAAATCGATCATTGGAAATGCCGGATTCATCAGCGATGAAAATATAGTCTTGCGGAGGAATGGGCATGAACGTCGCTTGAAAAATATTTTAACGAAAAAGATAAACCGTAAAGAATTGTGTGCGGGCAGAACAAAGGGAATGGATCAAAACAATAGAAAGGTTCGTAGCATGAACGCAGGTCTTTTTCAAATTTCCAAAGCCTTGAACAGTGAGTAGCTTTGATAGGTCGAGGGTATGAATTGTTTCATTCATCCGGCTGGGGACAAGATGAATCCAAATAACGTCTTTACGGCTCAGGCGTGACAGCCAAACAGGTTTGCCGGACATAGGGGCTTGCAAAAGAGAGTTGCAAAAGAAGCTTGGATACAAAAGTAGCGTGAGGGCTCAGGCCCTTGGCCTGCGGGTTCGAGGTTGCCTTTTGCCTGAAAATCGATTATGTGCAGCGCAACACGTCACAACGGGCCGCTTTGGTCCCGCAAGACAGGTACTTTTTCATCGTCTGTGATCTTCGGACTCTGCGGGTTTTCGACCTTTGAGATTTTCGATATGGGCAGTCGGGTTTAACCCGGTCTCGATGGGGGCCGGGTTTTGGCGTTCAGGATCAGCTGTCGGCTGATCTAGGTGACCTGAAGCGTGAGGCGTTCAACCTCCGCTTCCAGGCGGCGACCAACCAGCTCGAGCGTCCCGCACGCATCAAGGAAGTGCGTCGCGACATCGCCCGCATCAAGACGCTGCAGGGCGAACGCGCCCGCACGGCGAAGTAAGGAGCCCACGATGCCCAAGCGTATCCTGATCGGGACCGTGGTTTCCGACAAGACCGACAAGACCGTGGTCGTGAAGGTCGAACGTAAGGTGAAGCACCCGCTCTACGGGAAGATCATCCGTCGTTCGAAGAAGTATCACGCTCACGACGAAGACAACGCATTCAAGACCGGCGAGACCGTTCGCATCGAGGAAACCCGCCCGATGTCGAAGCTCAAGACCTGGAAGGTGATCGATCGTGTCACCGCCGGGAAGACCGCCGCTGTTGAAGCCGACGTCTAAGTCAAACCCGTTTTTGGAACTGCCGGACTGGTTCCGGCAAGCCAGTGAGAAGGAACCGGATCAATGATCCAGATGCAATCCCAGCTCGACGTCGCTGACAACAGCGGCGCCAAGCGCGTCCAGTGCATCAAGGTGCTGGGCGGATCAAAGCGCCGTACCGCCGGCGTGGGCGACATCATTGTGGTGTCGGTCAAGGAAGCGCAGCCGCGCACCAAGGTGAAGAAGGGTGACGTGCACCGCGCTGTCATCGTTCGCACCAAGAAGGACGTGCGCCGCGCGGACGGTTCGGTGATCCGCTTCGACAGCAACGCTGCCGTGCTGATCAACAAGAACGCCGAACCCATCGGCACCCGCATCTTCGGCCCCGTGGTCCGCGAACTGCGCGGCAAGGGCTACATGAAGATCATCTCGCTCGCTCCGGAGGTGCTGTAATGGCTGCTTCGAAGATCAAGAAGGGCGACAGCGTCGTCGTCCGCTCGGGTAAGGACAAGGGCCGCACCGGCACTGTCCTCCAGGTCCTGCCCAAGGATGGCAAGGTCGTGGTTTCGGGCGTGAACGTCGCTGCCCGTCACCGCAAGCCGACCCAGGCCAACCCGCAGGGCGGCATCGACCGCCGCGAGGCGCCGATGGCTATTTCGAAGGTCGGCCTGGCTGACCCCAAGACCGGCAAGGCTACCCGCGTCCGCTTTGAAACCCAGGATGGGAAGAAGGTTCGCGTGGCCGTCAAGTCCGGGGAGAAGATCGATGGCTGACAAGTACGTTCCCCGCATGAAGCAGCGGTACGACGACGTCATCGCCAAGGCGATGACCGAGAAGTTCGGCTACAAGAACCACATGGAAGTGCCCAAGATCGAGAAGATCACGATCAACATGGGCGTCGGCGAAGGCAGCCAGGACAAGAAGAAGGTCACGACTGCCGCCGAGGAAATGGCTCTGATCTCCGGCCAGAAGCCGGTCATCACCCGCGCCAAGAAGTCGATCGCGCAGTTCAAGCTGCGTGAAGGCATGCCGATCGGTTGCAAGGTCACCCTGCGCCGTGAACGCATGTACGAATTCCTCGATCGCCTGATCACCGTGGCAATGCCCCGCATCCGCGACTTCCGTGGCGTCAATGCCAAGTCGTTCGACGGCCGCGGCAACTATGCCATGGGCCTGAAGGAGCAGATCATCTTCCCGGAGATCAGCTACGACCAGATCGAGAAGGTGCGTGGGATGGACATCATCGTCACCACCACTGCCAAGACCGACGACGAAGCGCGCGAGCTGCTCCGCCTGTTTGGTTTCCCGTTCCCGGCTGAAGCCGAAACCGCTCAAGCGGCCTGAGTTAGAGAGAGCTTAAGTCCATGGCGAAACTGAGTTCCGTGAACAAGAATGAGCGTCGCAAGAAGCTCGTTCAGAAGTACGCAGCCAAGTATGCAAAGCTGAAGGCCATTGCCGACGACAAGTCGGTCGATGAAACCGAGCGTCTGATCGCTCGCCTGAAGCTGGCGGAAATCCCGCGCAACGGGAATCCGACCCGCGTGCGCAACCGCTGCGTCACCACCGGCCGCCCGCGCGGCTACTATCGCAAGTTCGGCCTGTGCCGCGTTGAGCTGCGTGATCTTGCCAATAAGGGCATGATCCCCGGCGTGACCAAGTCGAGCTGGTAAGGGGTAACTAGGATGGCAATGACCGATCCCCTGGGTGATATGCTCACCCGTATCCGCAACGGGCAGCGGGCCAAGAAGGACTCCGTCCTTTCCCCGGCTTCCAAGCTTCGTGCCAACGTGCTCGAAGTGCTCCAGCGTGAAGGCTATATTCGTGGCTTTTCGGAGGACGCTACCGGCGCCCACCCGCAGCTGCGCATCGAGCTGAAGTATTTCGAAGGCGAACCGGCTATCAAGCACGTCGCCCGCGTCTCCAAGCCGGGCCGCCGCGTCTACTCGGGTTCCAAGGAACTGCCGGTGATCCGCAATGGCCTGGGCATCACCATCGTTTCGACGCCGCGCGGCGTGCTTTCGGATGCCGAAGCGCGCGCCCACAACGTCGGTGGCGAAGTGCTGGCGGAGGTGTTCTGATGAGCCGCATCGGTAAACGTCCCGTATCCATTCCGAGCGGCGTAACCGCCGAAATCGCGAATGGCATCCTGACCGTGAAGGGTCCCAAGGGAACCCTGACGCTCGGCTTGCGTGATGAAATCAGCTACACTGTTGATGGCGATGCGATCATTGTGAAGCCGGGTAACGATAGCAAGCAGGCTCGTGCTTTTTGGGGCATGCAGCGTACGCTGGTTGATAACCTGGTCACCGGGGTGACCCAGGGTTACACCAAGGTGCTTGAAATCACCGGTGTCGGTTACCGCGCCAATGCTCAGGGCAAGAACCTGAAGCTGCAGCTCGGTTACAGCCATGACGTCGATTTCGCAGTGCCGGAAGGCATCGAAATCAAGACGCCTGACAACACCACGATCGAGATTTCGGGTATCGACAAGCAGAAGGTCGGCCAGGTTGCGGCCGAGATTCGCCGGTGGCGCAAGCCTGAACCCTATAAGGGCAAGGGCATCAAGTACCGCGGCGACATCGTCGAGATCGCCGGCAACGCGGCGATGACTGAACTGGTGGCGCATGCGCGCGGGCTGGTTGAAGAGGCGCTGCGGCCGCACGACCCGCAGCGGCTGCACGAACACCTGACGCCGGCGCAGCAGATCGACACG
>JALQYS010000415.1 GCA_023254015.1 Paracoccaceae bacterium | reverse complement strand
GTCGGCACGCCGTCAGTGGATTTCAGCCCCGTGGTCTTGGTCTCTTCACGGATGATATCCATGCAAAGCTCCACGCATTCATCACAGATGAAGACGGTGGGGCCTGCAATCAGCTTGCGGACCTCATGCTGGCTCTTGCCGCAAAAGGAACAGTAGAGCGTATTCTTGCTGTCGCTGCCCGAGTTCGTCGCCATGGGTATCCTCTGCCTTGTCCGGTCGCCCGGGCTGTTGCCGTGAAGTCTAGGGCAAGCCCCAGACCTTCACAACCTGAAATCCCCCCGAAGGACAGGCCCTCGGGGGGGATGCCTTTCTTACGCCGAGGCGTCGGATTTGTCGCGCGGGGCCACGATCTCGTCGATCAGGCCCCAGGCCTTTGCCTCTTCGGCGGACATGAAGTTGTCCCGCTCCAGCGCCGAGACGACCGAGTCGTAGCTGTTGCCGGTGTGCTTGACGTAAACCTCGTTCAGCCGCTGCTTCAGACGCTCGGTTTCACGGGCATGAATCAGGATGTCGGTCGCCTGCCCCTGATAGCCGCCCGAGGGCTGGTGCACCATGATCCGGCTGTTGGGCAGCGAAAAGCGCATGCCCTTTTCGCCGGCCGTCAGCAGCAACGAGCCCATCGACGCAGCCTGCCCGATGCAGACGGTCGAAACCTTGGGCTTGATGTACTGCATCGTGTCATAGATCGACATGCCAGAGGTCACGACGCCGCCGGGCGAGTTGATGTACATCGAGATTTCCTTCGAGGGGTTTTCCGCCTCAAGGAACAGCAGCTGCGCGACGATGATGGTCGCCATTTCGTCATGCACGGGACCGGAAACGAAAATGATCCGCTCTTTCAAAAGGCGCGAGAAGATGTCGGAGCGGATCGACCCGCGGGCGTTGGTTTCTTCAACCGTGGGGATGATGAAGTTGTAGAAGGTGGAAACCGGATCTCTCATGTCAAACCTGCCTGTCTCGTGTTCGAAGCTTTATCGCCGGATGCTTGCCAGAGTCTTAGTGTCGCGCGCCGGGGGCTGCAAGGGTGGCCGCTCATCGTCCGCCTTTGGCGGCTCTTCGCGCGGGGCCGGACCGAGGAGAAGCGAAGCGCACGACGAGGTGTATTGGGGGGGGCGAAGGACGGCGTCAGCGCAAGAGCCGCCACGCCAGCACCAGCCGCGCCGCTGTGGTGAAGAGGCACAGACTTGCGAAGATCATGGCCAGCCCGACAAAAGCCTCGGGCCAAAGGCACAGGGCCACGAAGAACCCGATGGTTTCGCTGCCTTCCAGCAGCCCTGCCGAATAGTAAAGGCTCTTTTCCCCCTGCGCCCGCGTTTCGATCCCGCGCTTTTCGGCCATGATCGCAAAGCCCAGAAACGAGGCGCCGTTGATGTAGAAGCTTGCCAGCAGAAAGGCGGCTGCCGGGGCATTCTCGCTGTCGCGCAGGGCAAAGGCCAGCGGAATGGCGGCGTAAAAGGCAAAATCGCCCACGATGTCCAGAAGTCCGCCGAAATCGGTTTTCTCGGTCGCCCGGGCCACCGCGCCATCCAGCCCGTCGGCCAGCCGGCTAAGCGCAAGCGGCACCAACGCCAGCACGCCCGGCAGCCCGGCCGCAATCATGCCTGCCGCCACCACGCCCATCGCCAGCGCAAAAGCCGTGACCTCATTGGCGCGGATGCCATGATGGGCCAGCTTGCGGCCCATCCGGTTCAGCGGCCCGTCGATCCACGGTCTGATCCTTGCATCCAGCATCCCCACCCCTCACGTTTGTGTTTGCCTTCTTGCCAGCATAGCCCGCCGCCGCCTATCCCTGCGGGGTAACAATCCTGACAGGTTTTCGCATGACAATTCCCTCGATGAACCGCCGCGCCTTTGGCAAGACGGCTCTGTCCTCGATCGCGCTGATGGCGATCAGCCCGCGCCTTGCCCTTGCCGCCGACTGGGATGCGGTTCTGGCCGCGGCGCGGGGCCAGACCGTCTATTGGCACGCCTGGGGCGGGGATACGAAGATAAATGATTTCATCGCCTTCATCGGCGCGCAGGCGCAAGAGCGGCATGGCGTGACGCTGGAACATGTGAAGCTTGCCTCGACCGCCGATGCCGTGGCCCGCGTGCTGGCCGAACGCGACGCGGGCCAGACCTCGGGCGGGGCGGTAGACCTGATCTGGATCAACGGCGAGAATTTCGCGGCGATGAAGGCGCAGGGTCTGCTCTTCGGCCCCTTTGCCGAGGCCCTGCCGAACTGGCCCCTTGTCGACACCGCAGGCAAGCCCGCCACGGTGACCGATTTCACCCTGCCGACCGAGGGCTACGAATCCCCCTGGGCCATGGCGCAGTTCGTCTTTGAATATGACAGCGCCCTGTTGGCCGCACCGCCTCGGACGCTGGCCGCGCTGAAGGACTGGATCAAGGCCAACCCCGGCCGCTTCACCTATCCCCAGCCGCCGGATTATCTGGGCGTGACCTTCCTGAAACAGGTGCTTTACGGTGTCATGGCAGACCCCTCTGCCCTGCAGGCCCCGGCCGATGACGCGGGCTATGAGGCTGCCGTCGCCCCCCTCTGGGCCTTTCTGGACGAGATCCACCCCCTCCTGTGGCGCGAGGCCAAGGCCTTCCCCGAAAACGAACCCGCGCTTGGCCAGCTTTTCGCCGATGGCGAAATCGGCATCTCCTTTGCCTTCAATCCCGGTCGCGCCAGCGCCGAGATTGCCGCTGGCAACCTGCCGGACACCGTCCGCAGCTTTGTGCTGGAGGGCGGAACCATCGGCAATGCCAGCTTTGTCGCCATCCCCTTCAACGCCGCCCATCAGGCGGGCGCGCAGGTGATCGCCAACCTGATCCTGGATCCCGCCATTCAGGCCGCCGCCCAAGACCCCGCGACGCTGGGCTTTCAGACCGTCCTGAACCTTGCCGCGCTGACGCCCGAGGATCGCGCCCGCTTTGACGCGCTGGAGCTGGGCGTGGCCACCCTGTCGCCCGCCGATCTGGGCCCGGTCCTGCTGGAGCCGCATGCCAGCTGGATGGTCCGCATCGGCGCGGATTGGGCCAAGCGGTACGGCGTTGCGCCGTGATCGGCGGCCCATGTCCCCGGCCGCCCGCCTTGTGACGCTGTCGCCCTGGGCGCTGGGGCTGGGGTTGACCCTGCCCATCGCGGCCGGGCTGGCGGGCACGATCGCGCCGGCGCTGCGCGGGCAGGGCTTTGCTGCGCTGGCGGACTGGCCGGGCCTGCCGGGCGCCGTGGCGCTGTCGCTGGGCACGGGGCTTGTCTCGACCCTTGTCGCGCTGGCTGTGACGCTGTTGCTGATCGGTTGCCTGCAGGGCACGGCGGGGTTTGCCCTGCTGCGCCGGGTGCTGTCGCCACTTCTGGCGCTGCCCCATGCCGCGGCGGCGCTGGGGCTGGCCTTTCTGATCGCGCCTTCGGGCTGGGTCGCGCGGGCCCTGTCCCCCTGGGCCACGGGCTGGAGCCAGCCGCCCGATCTGCTGATCCTGAACGATCCCCTTGGCCTTGCCCTGACGGCAGGCCTGATCGCCAAGGAGGTGCCCTTCCTGCTGCTGATGGCTCTTGCCGCCCTGCCCCAGGCCGACGCCCCCCGTCGCGCCCGGATCGCCGCAAGCCTGGGCTACGGCCGCGCCATGGGCTTTGCGCTGACCACGCTGCCCGCGCTCTACCGCGCGCTGCGCCTGCCGGTCTTTGCCGTGCTGGCCTATGGCATGACCAATGTCGACATGGCGGCCATCCTTGGCCCCTCGCTGCCGCCGACGCTGGCGGTGCAGATCACCGACTGGATGACCGACCCCGGCCTTGCCCACCTGCCGACGGCCGCCGCCGCGGCCCTGCTGCAGCTGGCGCTGGTCGCGGCGGCCATCGCGCTGTGGTGTCTGGCCGAGCGCGGGTTGGCCCCGGCCCTGCCCGCGCTTGCCCTGCGGGGGATGCGCGGACGGACGCTTGACCCTGCGCTTGCCGCCCTGACAAAGGCCCTGGGCGGCGCCATCGCTTTTGGTCTTTTCGCGGGGCTGGCGGGGCTGGCGCTGTGGTCGTTCGCGGGGCTGTGGCAGTTTCCCGACGCCCTGCCTGACAGCCTGACCTTGAAAACATGGGCCAAGGCCGCCCCCGATCTGGCGGCGACCAGCCTCACGACCCTTGCCATCGCCTGCGCCGCCAGCCTTGCCGCCCTTGGCCTGACCTTGGCCGTGCTGGAGGCCGAGGCCCGCCGCGCCAGGCCCCTGCGGATCGAGCCGCTGATCTACCTGCCCCTGATCCTGCCGCAGATCGCCTTTCTGCCGGGACTGCAGGTGCTGGCGCTGACCCTGCTGGGCGCCAAGGGCAACGCGGCAATCGTGGCGGTGGCGCATCTGCTGTTCGTGCTGCCCTATGTCTGGCTGTCGCTGGCCCCGGCCTATCGGGGTTGGGACAGCCGCATCGGCCTTGCCGCCGCCAGCCTTGGCACCTCGCCCGCCCGGATCTTCTGGACCCTGCGCCTGCCGATGCTGCTGGCCCCGGTGCTGACCGCGCTTGCCGTGGGCGTGGCGGTGTCGGTCGGGCAATACCTGCCCTCGCTGATGCTGGGGGGCGGGCGGGTCGAGACGCTGACGACCGAGGCCCTGGCCCTGGCCTCGGGGGGCAACCGTCGGCTGATCGGCGCGACCGCCCTTCTGCAGATGGTCCTTCCCGCGATGGCCTTTGCCCTTGCGCTGGCCCTGCCGCGTCTGGTCTATGCCAACCGCCGTGCCATGCTGGCCAGACAGGAGGCCGGATGAGCGGGCTGACACTCGACAGGCTGGCCATCGACCTTGCGGGCAAACCGCTGGTGCGGCTTTCGGCCCATGTGGCGCCGGGCGAGGTGCTGACGGTCATGGGCCCCTCGGGCAGCGGCAAGTCCACGCTGCTGGCCGCCCTGATCGGCGCCCTGCCCCCCGGATTTCACCTGTCAGGCTGCCTCCTGCTGAATGGCCGCGACGTCACCGCCCTGCCAACGCAAGACCGCCGGATTGGCCTCATGTTTCAGGATGATGTGCTGTTTCCGCACCTGTCGGTGGCCCAGAACCTGGGCTTTGGTCTGCGCCCCGGAGGCACAAGGGCCAACCGCCTTGCCCGAATCGGGGCGATGCTGGACCGGATCGGTCTTGCCGGCTTTGGCCCGCGCGATCCCGCAACCCTGTCTGGCGGGCAAAGGGCGCGCGTCGCGCTCGCGCGGACGCTTCTGGCCGAACCCGAGGCGCTCTTGCTGGATGAACCCTTCTCGCGCCTGGATCAGGGCTTGCGCGCAGAGATCCGCGAGATGGTCTTTGACATGGCCCGGACACTGCCGGTGATTCTGGTCACCCACGACCCCGAAGATGCCCGTGGCCGGGTCGTCACCCCCTTGGGCGACCGGCCCTGATCCCTCCTCGTCGGTCTGCGACCGCTCGTCGGGGCACTGCCCCCCCGAGGAGGACCGAAGGTCACGACGAGGCGGATCTAGCGAGCCAGCGTCAGCTCTGCCCTGAGCCCGCCCAGCGCCTCGCTGTCGCCCAGACGCAGGGCACCGCCGTGGCTGCGCGCCACATCCGCCGCGATTGACAGGCCAAGGCCGACCCCGCCGCCGCGATTGGGATCGCGCGCCGCGTCAAGCCGACGAAAGGGTTCCATCGCCGCCTCACGCGCGGCTTCGGGAATGCCCGGCCCGTCATCCTCGACCACCAGACGCACCTGCCGGTCGCTGGCCGTCAGGCTGACGACAGCGCGGCTGCCATGGCGCGCGGCATTGCCCAGAAGGTTCTCCAGCGCCCGCCGCACCGCCTGCGGCCGCAGACGCATGCTCCCCCCCGGCCAATCGACCGTGCCCAGCGTCACCGCCTGACCCGCCCGCGCGGCATCGGACACCACCGCCGCCAGAAGCGCCGCCGGATCGACCTCTTCAGCCGCCTCCATCGCATCGCCCCGGGCAAAGGACAGGAACTCGTCCACCATCCGCTCCATCTGCGCCACATCGCGCTGCAGCGCCTCGGTCTCCTCATCCTCGGGCAGGAAGGACAGACCCAGCTTCAACCGTGTGAGCGGCGTGCGCAAGTCATGGCTGACGCCCGACAGCATCTGCGTCCGCGCCTCGATCTGCCGCTCGATCCGCAGTCGCATGTCCAGAAAGGCCTGCCCCGCGGCCCGAACCTCGGTCGCGCCGCGGGGACGGAAGGGCACGATCTCGCCCTTGCCAAAAGCCTCGGCCGCCCGGGCAAGCCGGGCAATCGGGGTCAACTGGTTGCGCAGAAAGACATAGGCCACCCCCGTCATCAGCACCGAGGCAAGGACCATCAGCACCAGAAGCTGATGCGGATTGGAGGCCGATAGCCGCCGCCGATCAACCACCACCAGCATCGGCCCGTGGCGGGTCTGAAACCAGGCCCGCACCTCGTTGTTGTCCGACAAGAGATCCACCGTCAGCAGTTCGGGGATCCGCGCCCGCAGCGTCAGAATCACCTCCCGCCCCGACCAGTCGATGAACTCCCGGATGTCCGCCGGCGGCGCGTTGCCGTTCGGCAGGTCTGTCTGCAGCTCCAGCGCCCGGCCCAGATCGGCCGCCCGCGCCCGGGCCACCGCGATGTCGGGGGCGGCATTCACCAGCCCCAGAAGATGGCTGATCTCGATCTGGATCGAGGTCGTCATCTGCCGCGTCACCCCTTCGAAATGCCGCTGGATGAAGACCACCGACACGATCAACTGAATCGTCACCACCGGAACCACAAGGATCAGGGCGGCACGGCCAAAAAGGCCGCGGGGCAGAAGGGACTTGAGCCGCAGGCGCATGGCGGTCAGACTACCGGCTGCGGACACAAAGCGAAAGGGCCGGGCATGAAGGGACTTGTCAGACATGTCAGGGCCGCAAACCCCTCGCCCATGACCGGAAGCGGCACCAACAGCTGGATTCTAGGCCGCGGTCAGGTGGCGGTGATCGATCCGGGCCCCGACGATCAGGGGCATCTGGCGGCGATTCTGGGACAGCTTGCCCCCGGCGAAGAGGTTGCAGCCATCCTCGTCACCCATGCCCATCTGGACCACACGGCGCTGGTGCCCCGGCTTGCGGCGGCGACGGGCGCTCCGGTGCATGCCTTTGGCCGGGCCGGCGACGGGCGGTCGGCCCTGATGCACCGGCTGGCCGCCGAAGGGCTGAAGGGCGGCGGCGAAGGCGTGGACACCGCCTTTGCGCCCGACCACCTTCTGGCAGATGGCGATGTCCTCAGCCTCGGCAACCTCTCCGTCGAAGTGCTGCATACCCCCGGCCACATGGGCGGCCACTTGGCCTTCGCCTGCGAGGGATGGCTGTTTTCGGGCGATCACGCCATGGGCTGGGCCTCGTCCCTGGTCTCGCCGCCCGACGGCGACATGGGGGCCTACATGGCCTCGCTTGACAGGCTCGCCACCCGCACATGGGCGCAGATGTTGCCCGGACATGGCGATGCCGTGCCGGAGCCGGGCCGCCGACTGGCCGAACTGGCCAGGCACCGCCGCACCCGCGAAGCGCAGGTCCGCGCGGCACTGGCACAAGCCCCCGCCACCGCAGCCGAACTGGCCGCGCGCATCTATCACGACACTCCCCCCGCGCTCCTGCCCGCCGCAAGCCGCAATGTTCTGGCCCATCTCATTGATCTGTCGGAAAGAAACCTTGCAATCCCGGAAGGCGAGATCGCCGCCACCACCCGATTTTCGCCGCCCTGACCGCCCGGAAAAGATTTTGTCATTTTCCCGCGCAATCCCCCTTGCCGCCACCAAACCCCATTGCTATACGGCCCCTGTGTTCCGGCGTAGCTCAGCGGTAGAGCAGTTGACTGTTAATCAATTGGTCGTAGGTTCGATCCCTACCGCCGGAGCCAAATCTTCCTCTAAGGTTTGGATAAACAACCGAAATCTCCTGCCACCAGCGGCTGGAGCACAAGGTGTTGCACAAGACTGTCCCCCATACTTACACGCGAAATGGCGTTTTTTACTTCGCACGCCGCGTTCCACGGGCCGTTCATGGGGCCTGCACGAAGCGGAAGATCATCTTTTCCCTGAAAACACGGGACCCCATCGTGGCGGCGAACAGGGTCAAGAAGCTCATCGCCAAGCTTGACGATCACTGGTTCACTCTACGACTCGCGACCGATCCCGATCTGGGTGGCCATCTGGGCATTCATCCCGCCGCGAACACGCCGGTCCAACCTGCTGTCACCACCGCTGCCAAACACGATGCGAAACAGGTGAAGGCACCGGTTGCCCCCAAGATGACCAAGGCAGTTGAAACCTACCTGCGTCTCAAGGGGCGTGATCGCACCAAGACCTTCCATCGTGGCGTTGAGCGAGATGTGCAGCATTTCATCACCGTATCTGGCGACAAACTTATTCATGAATATCAAAAGGTTGACGTGTGAATGCCCCAGTAGGGGCATCATTCCAGTTTGAGCATCCACTTGTGGCGAATGGCGAG
>JALQYS010000394.1 GCA_023254015.1 Paracoccaceae bacterium | reverse complement strand
TCCGCGCCCCATTCGTCATAATCGGCCTTGTGTCCGCGAATCCAGACCATGGCGTTGATGCTGGACGACCCGCCCAGAACCTTGCCGCGCGGCCAGTGGTCACGCTGACCGTTCAGGCCGGGATCGGGTTCGGTGGCATACATCCAGTTGACCGATGGATTGTAGAACATCTTGCCATAGCCAAGCGGCAGGTGGACAAAGAAGTTCGTCAGGCTCAGCGCGGTATCGCTGCCGCCTGCCTCGATCAGCGTGACCCGATGCTTGCCGCTTTCCGTCAGCCGGTTGGCCAAGACGCAGCCCGCGCTGCCCGCGCCTACGATGATGTAATCGGTGTCTTGCATGGGTCTCTCCGTGATCCGAGAGACCCTAGCGTCGCCGCACCCGAAACCCTTGGCGATTTACGACAGAAAAGGTCGCAGACGAGGATCACCTTGGGCCTCTAAGCCCAAGGCTTCGACGAGCCGCGGTCACCCCCCCTTCCACACCGGATCGCGCTTCTCGGCAAAGGCCTGGGCGCCTTCCAGCTGATCCTCGGACCCTCAAAGCTTATCCGCTATTGGGAATCAGCACGTTTCCGGCAACTGCCGAAGAAAATCCTCAATTGCACGCGCGCTGCCTTTGGGGTTGGCAAAAGTCAGAAAGTGTGGCCCCTCGACTGTCTCCACCCGCCAACCAGCTTTGCGAAAATCCTGCGTACGGCGAGATGCAACCAGCCAGTCCTGTGCGGCGACCACGGCCAGTTTCGGCACAGCAATCTGCGTTAGAGTTGCGAGCTCATTGACCCTAAGAGTTTCTCCAAGACGTCCGACCAACACCTTGTTCGGGACGGACCGAAGCGCGAGACTGAAATCCGTCAAAAAGCGATTGTCCTTGAAGGGACCAATCAGAAAGCGCTTTGCTAGGAATGCGATTGCTTTTGACCCTAAGGGCAGCCCCCTCAACAGACTTGCAAATGACGCGGGTACAAGTCGGGGCGGCCGGGCAAAGCTTGCAACAAGAACCAGCGCCTTTAGACCTTGGGGCTGCGAGGCGGAGAGTTGCAAAGCAAGCGGACCCGAGAAGGACTCGGCCACCAAGGCAAAGTTCTCTCCAACCAGTTTAGCCCGCAGCCAAGGTAGCAGGTCGCTGTAGCGGCTAAGATGCGCAGGATAGTGGACCACCTGCACATCCCAAGACGTTTCCAATGCCTGCGCCAGTGGGGTGCAGAATTTACCCGTCCCATCAAGCCCCGGCAACAGCACGATGCGCAACGGCGACTTTGGCAGCGGTTGTTGGTATGCTGCTCCTGCAGTCACCAGACTACCGCCCCTTCCAGACCGGATCGCGCTTTTCGGCAAAGGCGCGGGCGCCTTCCAGCTGATCCTCAGATGAATAAAGCTTGTCCACCGTCGGCATCTGCCGCTTGGTGATGCGGTTCAGCGCATCCTGGAACCGCATGTTTTCCGCCTCGCGCACAACTTCCTTGATGGCGGCGTAAACCAGGGGCGGGCCGGATTCCAAAAGCCGCGCCAGATCCCAGGCCTTGGCCAGCAGATCCTCAGGCGCGCAAACCTCTTTGATCAGACCCCAACGATGCGCTTCTTCGGCATCAAACCAGCGGCCCGTCAGCAGAAGGTCCATGGCAACGTGATAGGGGATGCGCTTGGGCAGTTTGATGCTTGCGGCATCGGCCACGGTGCCTGAACGGATTTCCGGCAGGGCAAAGGTGGCGTTCGTCGAACACAGGATGATGTCGGCGGAAAGCGCAAACTCCAGCCCCCCGCCGCAGCAGATGCCCTGCACGGCGGCAATCACCGGCTTGTTGAGGTTCGGCAACTCCTGCAGCCCCGCGAAGCCGCCGACGCCATAATCGCCATCCACCGCGTCACCCTCGGCGGCGGCTTTCAGATCCCAGCCGGGGCAGAAGAATTTCTCGCCCGCCGCCCGGATGATGCAGACGCGCAGACTGTTATCATCGCGGAAATCGCGAAAGGTCAGCCCCATCACCCGGCTGGTCTTGAGGCTGATCGCATTGGCCTTGGGCGCATCCAGCGTCACCTCCAGGATCGCCCCTTCGCGGCGCGTCTTGATCGGGCCTTCGGTTCTCATCTGCATCTCAGCCATGTCACACCTTCCGGATCAGGGCATCCACCGCCACCGCCCCTTGGGGCCGCACGAGGATCGGGTTGATTTCAATTTCTTCCAGGCTCTCGTCGGCCAACATCCGTGCGCCCAAGGCCAGCGCGATGCGCGCCACGGCGGCCATATCGGCCTTTGGCCGCCCGCGATAACCATCCAGCAGCGGCCAAAGCCGCAAGCGGCCCATCGCATCAAGCACCTGCGCCTCGGTCGCGGGCAGGACCAGGGTCACGGTATCGGCCAGAACCTCGGCCGTGACCCCGCCCATGCCAAGGGTCAGCGTCACGCCGTAAACCGGATCGCGCCGCAGACCCAAGAGGATCTCTGCAACGGCGCCGGTGACCATCTCTTCCACCAGATAGCCGGTGGCGCCCGGCATCTCGGCCTGCCCCTCAAGGCTGGTCAGCCCCAGCCGCACCGCCCCCGCCTCGGTCTTGTGGGCAAAGCCCAGACCCTTCAGGGCAAAGGGCGCGGTCAGCCCCGCGACATCCAGCCCTGCCAGCGTTGGGGCGGTAACGGATTTCGGCACCGCAACCCCGGCTTCAGCCAACAAAGCCTTGCCCTCGGCCTCGCTCAACATCCGGCTCTCGCGCGGCGGAAGTGCGGCGGAGGGGCGCCAGCCGGGTTGCCCGGCCGGCGTCTGCGCCGCCTTGATCGCCGCAAGCGCCGTCTCCAGCCCCAAAAGGCTGCAGACGCCCTGCGCCATCATCTCGGTCACCCGCCCCTCGCCGAAATTCTCGGGCATCGAAGCCACCGGCAGCGCGATCTTGCCCGTCGCCTTTTGCGCGGCAACGATGGCATCGAAGGCCGGCTGATAGCCCGAAGGATCGCAGCGGTCGGGGCGCGGGCTGTCGATGATGTAGATGCCAGCATCGTAGGCCTCCAGCATGGCCGAGAAAACCTCGGTCGTCTTTGGCCCGTCACCCCAGATGAACGTATGATAATCCAAGGGGTTGGCGATGGTGACGATGGGGCCCAGCGTGCCAGACAGCCGCGCGCGCGTTGCTTCGGGCACCGGCGGAAAGTCGATGCCGAAAGGTGCTGCCAGATCGGCCACCAACCCCGCCTCGCCCCCTGAACATGAGAGGGAACAGATGCGCGGCCCGATCCGGGGCCCATGGACGTGGAACAGCTTCAGGGTCTCGATCAGCTCGGACGGCGTGTTGACCTCGGCCACCCCCACCTGCCGCAGGAAGGCCGACGAGGCCGCGCCGCTTCCGGCCAGACTGGCGGTATGGCTGGCGGCAGCGGTGCGGCTGAGTTCAGTCTTGCCCGACTTGATCGCCACCACCCCCTTGCCCATCTCCAGCGCCCGCTCGGCCAGGGCGGCAAAGGCGGGGGCGTCGTCGATGCCCTCGATATAAAGGCCCAACGCGGTCACCCGCGGATCGTCCAGAAGCGCCCCAGCCAGATCGGCCAGCCCCACCACGGCGGCATTGCCCAAACAGGCAACATAGGCCACCGGCAAGCCGCGCTGCTGCATGCCCAAATTGATGACGATATTCGACGACTGGCTGACCAGCGCCACGCCCTTGTCCACCGGCACCCCGCCATGCTGGTCCGGCCACAAGAGCGCGCCATCCAGATAGTTGATGACGCCATAGCAGTTCGGCCCAAGGATCGGCATGTCACCCGCCGCCTCGACCAGCCGCGCCTGCAACTCCGGCTCGCCCGCCTCGGTCCAGCCCGAGGCGAAACAGACTGCCCCACCCGCCCCCATGGCCGACAGCTCCTTCACCACGTCAACCGTTGCAAAACGGTTCACGCCGATAAAGGTGGCATCTGGGGCCTGGGGCAGATCGGCGAGCGAAGGATAGGCCTTCAACCCGCCAATCTCGGGCTTTGTCGGATGCACCGGCCAGATCGGGCCCTTGAACCCCATCCTGGCGCATTGCTCGATCACATTCAGCGCCCAGCCAGCGCCCAAAACGGCGATGGATCCGGGGCGGAGGAGACGGTCTAGGTTCTTCATGTCCATTGGTCTTTCCTAAGGCCGCCCCCGGGGCGCTGCCCCGGACCCCGGGATATTTTTACACAGAGGATGAACCAGCCTTTTTTCCAGCCTCTGTGCCCAAATATCCCAGGGGGGTCCGGGGGTGTGAAACCCCCGGGAGGCGCAACGGAGGTCATGCGCCGTGCGGGCGCAGAAGTTCGCGGCTGATGATGTGACGCTGGATCTCAGAGGTGCCTTCCCAGATGCGTTCCACCCGCGCGTCCCGCCAGATGCGTTCCAGCGGCAATTCGTCCATCAGCCCCATGCCGCCGTGGATCTGGATCGCCTCATCCGCGATCATCGCCAGCACTTCGGTGGCCTTCAGTTTCGCCATCGACATGTCGGCCTCGGTCACCGTGCCCTGATCGTATTTCCACGCGGCCTCGCGGGTCAGAAGTTCGGCGGCTTTCAGTTCCATCGCCATGTCGGCCAGTTTGAAGCTGACGCCTTGGAACTTGCCGATCTGCTGGCCGAATTGCTTGCGCTCGGCGGCATAGCTGATCGCATGGCCGAGCGCGCGTTCGGCGCGGCCAAGGCAGGTGGAGGCGACTTGCAGGCGGGTGGCGCCAAGCCAGCTGTTGGCGACCTCGAAACCCTTGTGCACCTCGCCCAGAATCTGGCGCTTGTTCAGGCGGCAATCGTCGATGATCCATCCGATGTTCGTCGCCTCACCATGAAGCGCAATACCGTCGCTGTTGTCACAGATGGTTCTGCTGTTCTCGGCCTTGGCAATATCGGACCTGCGGCGGCGCTACCCGTAATGGAAGGAAAGGCAGCGCTCTTCAAACGCTTTGCCAACGTTGATGCTTGGCCAGTGTGCCTCGATACTCAAGACGTTGATGAAATTGTCCGCACAGTCCAGTTAATCGCTCCCGTCTATGGCGGAATAAACCTGGAAGATATCTCGGCTCCACGATGTTTCGAAGTGGAAAGACGTCTTCGCGAACTTCTAGATATTCCGG
>JALQYS010000349.1 GCA_023254015.1 Paracoccaceae bacterium | reverse complement strand
CGAAATCGCCCCAGGACCGCGCGGCGCGGCCAATGCCGCCATAAACCACCAGCTCATGCGGGTTTTCGGCGACATCAGGATGCAGGTTGTTCATCAGCATCCGCATCGCGGCTTCGGTCAGCCAAGATTTGGCGGTGATTTCGGTGCCGGTGGCGGGGTAGATATCGCGGGTATTGTGACGCGGGTTCATGGGAGCCTCGGGGTAAAGGGGCCGTCAGGCGGCGAGTTGCGGCATGGGGGTGGCGGTGGCGGCGGTCAGGGCGCCCGCGCCGATCAGACGGGCTGCCGTGGTGATATCATCGGCCATGTAGCGGTCATCGCCCAAGGCGGCGACATCGGCGCGCAGGCGGGCAACCGCGGCCTGCAGCGGGGTCGAGGTGGGCAAGGGCGCGCGGAATTCAATGCCTTGGGCGGCGCACAGCGCCTCGACGCCAAGGATGACGTTCAGGTTTGCCACCATCCGGCCCAGACGGCGGGCGCCATGGGCGGCCATCGACACATGGTCCTCCTGGTTGGCACTAGTGGGGGTGCTGTCGATCACCGTCGGGTGCGCCATGTGCTTGTTCTCGCTCATCAGCGCGGCGGTCGTCACCTCGGCGATCATGTAGCCCGAGTTCAGGCCGGGTTTCGGCGTCAGGAAGGCGGGCAGGTCAAAGGACAAGACCGGATCGACCATCAGCGCCACGCGGCGTTGGGCAATCGCGCCGATTTCCGACAGCGCCATGGCGATCATGTCGGCGGCAAAGCCCACGGGTTCGGCGTGGAAGTTGCCGCCCGAAACGATCATGCCCGCGTTGGTCAGCACCAAGGGGTTGTCGGTGGCGGCGTTGGCCTCGATCTCCAGCGTGCGGGCGGCCTGGCGCATCACGTCCATGGCCGCGCCGGTGACCTGCGGCTGGCAGCGGATGCAATAGGGGTCCTGCACGCGGCTGTCGCCCTCGCGGTGGCTTTCGCGGATGACCGAACCGTCCAGCAACGCGCGCAGCGTCGCGGCTGCCTCGATCTGGCCGGGGTGGCCGCGCAAGGAATGAATTTCGGGCTGCAGGGGCGCGGTAGAGCCCATGATCGCATCGGTCGACAGGGCCGAGGTGACCAGCGCGCCCTGGGCCGCGCGCCAGCCGTCAAACAGGCCGGCCAGCGCATAGGCGGTGGAGAACTGCGTGCCGTTGATCAGGGCAAGCCCCTCTTTCGCGCCCAGAGTGATCGGAGAAAGTCCTGCTTCTGCAAGGGCTTCTGCAGCGTTTTTCACCTGATTTGCGAACTCTGCCTGGCCATGGCCCAGCATCACGGCGGTCATATGCGCCAAGGGCGCCAGATCGCCCGACGCCCCGACCGAGCCTTGCGCGGGAATGACCGGGGTCACGCCCTTTTCCAGCATCGCCTCCATCAACGCGATGATCTCCCACCGCACGCCAGAGGCGCCGCGGCCCAGCGACAAGAGTTTCAGCGCCATCATCAGCCGGGCGGTGGCGCGTGGCATCGGCTCTCCCACACCGCAGCAATGCGACAGGATCAGGTTGCGCTGCAGCGTCGCGGTATCCTCGGCCGCGATCTTGATCGAGGCGAGTTTGCCAAAGCCGGTGTTCACGCCATAGACGGCCTCGGCACCATTGGCCGCGGCGGCGATCATGGCGGCGGCCGCCTCGACGCCCGGGCGGGCCGAGGGGTGCAGGCGGGCCGGGGCCTCGTCGCGCCAGATGCGTTCCAGCTGGGCAAGGGTGGTTTCACCCGGGATCAGGATTTCGGCGGGAAGGGTTTCAGGCGTCAAGACGGCCTCCGAAGATGCGGGCGTGAAGGGGCGTGGCCCCGATGCGATAGGAAAGTTCGGCCGGGTGGGTGGCATCCCACAGACACAGATCGGCCAGTTGGCCGGGGGCGATGCTGCCCCGGTCGGTCAGGCCAAGGGCGCGGGCGGCGTGGGTCGTCGTGCCCTGCAGCGCCTCGAGCGGGGTCATGCGAAAGAGGGTGCAGGCCATGTTCATCGACAGCGGCAGCGAGGCCACGGGCGAGGAGCCGGGGTTGAAATCGGTCGCCACGGCCATCGGCACGCCTGCGGCGCGGAACGCGGCAATCGGCGGGGCCTGCGTTTCGCGCAAGGTATAGAAGGCGCCGGGCAGGATGACGGCCACGGTTCCGGCCCTTGCCATCGCCTCCACCCCGTCTGGCCCGATATACTCCACATGGTCGCAGGACAGCGCGCCCATGCCCGCCGCCAGAACCGCGCCTTTCAGGTCCGACAACTGCTCGGCATGCAGCTTGATCGGCAGATCCAGCGCGCGGGCGGCGCGGAACAGCCGGGCCACCTGATCGGGTGAAAAGGCGATGCCCTCGCAGAAGGCATCCACCGCGTCGATCAGCCCTTCGGCCTGGGCCGCCTGCAGCGAGGGGATGGCCACTTCGTCGATATAGGCATCGGCCCGGCCCTTGTAGTCGGGCGGGATGGCATGGGCGGCCAGATGGGTGGTGACGACGCGCAGCGGGCGGTGGCGGGCGATCTGGCGGGCGACGCGCAGCATCTTCAGCTCGTCCTCCACCGTCAGGCCATAGCCCGACTTCACCTCGATCGTGGTGGCCCCCGCCGCCATCATCAATTCGGCGCGGGCAAGGGCCGCGGCCAGAAGCTCGGCCTCGCTTGCCGCGCGGGTGGCGGTGACGGTGGACAGGATGCCCCCCCCGGCGCGGGCCACCTCTTCATAGCTGGCACCGTTCAGCCGCATCTCGAATTCCACCGCGCGGTGGCCGCCAAAGACGATGTGGCTGTGGCAATCGACAAGGCCCGGCGTCAAAAGCCGGCCGCCGCAATCATGGGCGGGCAGGCCGGCCCAGTGGTCTGGCAGATTGCACGCCTGTCCAACCCAGAGTATTCGCTCCCCCTCGGCGACCACGGCCCCGTCGTCGATCAGCCCATAACCATCGGTCATGGTGGCAATCGTGGCATGGGTCAGGAGAATCGCCATTGGACTTGCCTTTCATCTGCGCTTGGGCTTAATATGTCTGCACATAATAGCCGCTGTCAAGACGAGGGTTCAGATGACCGTGATTCACGCCAAAACGGCGCTGCTGCCCGAGGGCTGGGCGAAGGATGTCCGGGTTGAGATCAACGCGGGGCGCATCGACCGTGTCACGACCGGGGCCGCGCCCGAAGGCCAGCGCGTCGATTGCCTGTTGCCGGCGATGGTCAACCTTCATTCCCACAGCTTTCAGCGCGCCATGGCGGGGATGACGGAATACCGCAGCGCCGGGCAGGACAGTTTCTGGACATGGCGGACGCTGATGTATCGCTTCCTTGATCGGCTTTCGCCCGAGGATGTGCAGGCGATTGCGGCCATGGTCATGCTGGAGATGGCCGAGGCCGGCTATGCGGCGGTGGCCGAGTTTCACTATCTGCACCACGCGCCGGGCGGGGGCACCTATGACGATCTGGCCGAGATGTCGGCACGAATCGCGGCGGCGGCGGCCGAAACTGGGCTGGGCCTGACGCATCTGCCCGTGCTTTATGAACGCGGCGGCTGCGACGGCCGGGCGCTGACGGCGGGGCAGTTGCGCTTTGGCAATGACCCGGACCGTTTTGCCAAGCTGTGGGAGGGGGCGGCGCGGGCGCTGGCGTCGCTGCCGGAAGATACGGTGCTGGGCGTGGCGCCGCATTCCTTGCGCGCCGCCAGCCCCGAAGGGATTGCGGCCGCGGCGGCGCTGGACCCGGCAGCGCCGGTTCACATCCATGTCGCCGAACAGATGGCCGAGGTGACCGAGGTGCAGGCCGCCACCGGCGCCCGGCCGGTGGAATGGCTGATCGCCAATACCGATCTATCGCCGCGCTGGTGTCTGATCCATGCCACCCAGATGGAGCCCTTCGAGACCGAAGCCATGGCGGCATCGGGGGCGATTGCCGGGCTCTGCCCGATCACCGAGGCCAATCTGGGCGATGGCATCTTTGATGGCGTGCGCTTTCAGGCGGCGGGCGGGGTGTACGGCGTGGGGTCCGACAGCAATGTGCGGATCTCGCTGAGCGAGGAGTTGCGGATGCTGGAATATTCGCAGCGTCTGGGGCTGAAGGGCCGGGCGATGCTGGCCAGGGACGGGCTGTCGACGGGGCGGGTGTTGTATGAAACCGCCTGCAAGGGAGGGGCGCTGGCAGGCGGGCGGCGGGCCGGGGCGATTGCGGCCGGGCAATGGGCCGACCTTCTGGCGCTGGATTGCTCGGGGCCGGACCTTGAGGCCAGCCGCGGCGACATGATTCTGGACACTTTCCTCTTTGCCGGTGATGACCGGATGGTGGCCGAGGTCTGGTCGGCGGGCCGCCACATCGTTTCGGGCGGGCGGCATGCCGGCCGTGCGGCGATCATCGCGCGCTATCGCGCGGCCATGGCACGGCTGCGGGCGGCGCTGTAGGGCAGGCTCATCGGGGCGCTGACGCTGCCTCTTCGCGGGCCATCCGGCCTAGCGGGCGAAGGATTTGAGCACTGTCTTGGTCAGCCGCTTGTGCATCCTTTGGGTGCGATGACGCTGGTGCATGACGGCATAGACCGGCTGCGGGATCGGCTCCACATCGGTGACGGCGGCGAATTTGCCCTCGGCGATCAGCTTGGCTGCCGTGCGCTCCAGCACGAAGGCCGCCCCTCCCATGGCCTGCAACAGCCCCGACACCGCCGAATCCTGACCCGAGGCAAAGGGCGTGGCCGACATCTCGGGCAGGGCCTGGGCATGGGTGGCGTCAAAGGCGGGCGAATAGCTGGCGCGGATGTAGCGGGCGGGCAACAACTCGGCCCGTTTGGTGCCCGAGGACGAGACGAGCCGATAGCTGACCTCGCCCACCGAGATGAAATGCAGGTCGGGTCGGGGTTGGGGCGAATAGACAAGCGCATAGTCCAGCGCCCCGCGCGCCACATCCTCGCACATCTGGATAGAATAATCCGGCTCGATGTAGAAGGCGCAATCGGCCAGCGCCTTGCGGAAGGCGCCGACCCAGCCGGCGATGCGGCCCGCAGCCAGATCATGCTGGATGCCGATGCGCAGGCTGACTGCCAGATCGCCCGAAGGCGCGACCGACCGCTGCGCCTCGGTCCAGGCGTGGCGCAGGCCGCGGGCATGGGGCAGGAACTTCAACCCCTCGGTCGTCAGCTGCGTGCCCGCGCGTGACCGCGAAAACAGCCGCGCCCCGATCGCCTGTTCCAGCACCTGCACCCGCGCCGAGACGGTGGATTGCGTGATCTCCAGCCGTTCGGCGCTGCGGTGAAAGCTGCGGGTTTCCACAAGATCAAGGAAGGTATCAAGAAGTTCGATCTGCATCGGGCCCGCCTGTCGTCATCGGCCTTGTCGGCCTGATCGGTTCTGTCGATCAATAGAGTGGGATCGTCTTGATTGAAAGGACTTTCCCGAAGAAGGATAGTGCCTCGCAAGCGTTAAAGGAGCCCTGACATGTCCGACTTTCCAACCTCTGCCCGTGTGGTCATCATCGGGGGCGGCGCGGTGGGGGCGTCAAGCCTTTACCATCTGTGCAAGGCGGGTTGGACGGATTGCGTTCTTCTGGAAAAGAACGAGTTGACGGCGGGCAGCACCTGGCATGCTGCGGGGAACGTGCCGACCTTCTCGTCCAGCTGGTCGATCATGAACATGCAGCGCTATTCGGCCGAGCTTTATCGCCGTCTGGGCGATGAGGTCGACTATCCGATGAACTACAACGTCACCGGGTCGGTGCGGTTGGGTCATTCGAAAGAGCGGCTGCAGGAGTTCCAGAAGGTCGTCGGCATGGGCCGCTATCAGGGGATGGACCTGAACATCCTGTCGCCGGACGAGATCAAAAAGGTCTATCCCTTTGTCTCGACCCACGACCTGACGGGTGCGCTGCATGACCCCTATGATGGCGACATTGACCCTGCGCAACTGACCCAGGCGCTGGCCAAGGGTGCCCGCCAGATGGGGGCGCGGATTGAACGCTTCTGCCCGGCGACCGGCGTGCGGCGCGAGGGGGATGAATGGGTCGTCTCCACCCCCAAGGGCGAGATTCGCTGCGAGATCGTGGTGAACGCGGCGGGCTATTATGCGCGCGAGGTCGGCAAGTGGTTTGGCCGCGACGTGCCGATGATGGTGATGAGCCACCAGTATATGCTGTTCGACACCATCCCCGAGTTGGAGTCTTGGTCCAAAGAGGTGGGCCACAAGCTGCCGCTGCTGCGCGACGTGGACAGCAGCTATTACCTGCGGCAGGAAAAGAACGGCTTCAACCTTGGCCCCTATGAAGGCAACTGCAAGGCGCATTGGGTCACCCCCGATGACCCCTTCCCCGAGGATTTCAGCTTCCAGCTTTTCCCCGATGATCTGGAGCGGTTGGAGTGGCACATCAATGACGCCATGGCCCGCGTGCCCTTGCTGGAAAAGGCCCCGCTGACCAAGGTTATCAACGGCCCGATCCCCTACACGCCCGACGGCAACCCGCTGATCGGCCCGATGC
>JALQYS010000343.1 GCA_023254015.1 Paracoccaceae bacterium | reverse complement strand
CCCCGCCCCCTGCACCGCCGCAAGAATCGGCTCCAGCTCGGGGTCGGTCAGCCCCGGCACGACCGGCGCCACCATGGCCCGCACCGGAATTCCCGCCGCCGTCAGCCGGCGGATCACCTCGAGCCGGCGTGCAGGCGCGGGGCAGCGCGGCTCCATCCGCCGGGAAAGCCCCGCGTCCAGTGTTGTGACCGAAATCCCCACCCGCAGAAGCCCCGCCTCGGCCATGGGTGCCAGAAGGTCGATGTCGCGTTCGATCAGTGCGCCCTTGGTGGTGATCGCCACCGGATGGCGAAAGGCCCACAACACCTCCAGCACCTCGCGCATCACCCGATGCTCGGCCTCGACCGGCTGATAAGGGTCAGTGTTGGTGCCAATGGCCACGGTGGCAACCCGATAGCTTTTCGACCGCAACTCCCGCTCCAGCACGGCCGCGATTCCCGGCCGCGCCACAAGCCGCGTCTCGAAATCCAGCCCCGGCGAGAGGTTCAGGAAGGCGTGGCTTGGCCGGGCAAAGCAATAGACGCAGCCATGTTCGCAGCCGCGATAGGGATTGATCGACCGGTCAAACGGCAAGTCGGGTGATCGGTTGTAGGCCAGGGCCGATCTGGCCCGCTCCACCCGGACCTCGGTGCGCAGCAGCTTTTCGGTTTCCTCCAACCCCCAGCCATCATCAAAAGCGACGCGCGTCGCACCTTCGAACCGGCCCGCCACATTCGACGCCACCCCGCGGGCGCGCAGCCGTTGACCCTGTTTGAGGCTTTCGTGACGGGAATCCATGGCCGCAGGCTAGAACACATAGGGAACAAATGGAATCACATTCTGCCGCCTTTGCCCTTGCTGTCGGCTTTTGCTTGGGGCATGTCGGAAAAGGCTGAGTGCATTGCCCCGTTTCCCCGCATGACGTCCCAAAAGCCCCGAAGGAGCGCATCATGTCCGACGACGAAATCATCCTCTCTGAACTTAATGACGAAGAGCTTGTCCTGCAGATGCATGACGACCTCTATGACGGTCTGAAGGAAGAGATCGAAGAGGGTGTGAACATCCTGATCGAGCGCGGCTGGGCGCCCTACGACGTGCTGACCAAGGCCCTGGTGGCCGGCATGACCATCGTCGGCGCCGACTTCCGCGACGGTATCCTGTTCGTGCCCGAGGTTCTTCTGGCCGCGAACGCCATGAAGGCCGGGATGTTCATTCTCAAGCCGCTCTTGGCCGAAACCGGCGCGCCGCGCATGGGCAAGATGGTGATCGGCACCGTCAAAGGCGACATCCACGACATCGGCAAGAACCTTGTCGCGATGATGATGGAAGGTGCGGGCTTCGAGGTTGTCGATCTGGGCATCAACAACGCCGTCGAGAAATATCTCGAGGCGCTGGAAACCGAAAAGCCCGACATTCTGGGCATGTCGGCCCTGTTGACCACCACCATGCCCTACATGAAGGTCGTGATCGACACGATGAAGGAAAAGGGCCTGCGCGAAGATTACATCGTGCTGGTCGGTGGTGCGCCCTTGAACGAGGAATTCGGCAAGGCCATCGGCGCTGACGCCTATTGCCGCGACGCCGCTGTGGCCGTGGAAACCGCCAAGCAGTTCGTCGCGCGCAAGCACAACCAGCTGGGCGCCTGATCCATTGCGAAAGACTGCGGAACCCCGGGCCTTGCTGCCCGGGGTTTTCTTTTGCCTCTTGGCTTTTGCGCGCCGCAGCCCCAAATTCAGAGAAAAGGAGAGATTGATGCCCCTGCCCCATTTCCTTGCCCTGATCCTGACCATCGTTCTGGCCGCCGGGCTGACGGTCTGGGCGGCGGCCGGATTCGGTTGGCCCTTGGGGATGGTCGCCTTGGGGGCCTTGGCCACCGCACTTGCCATCCGGGCCTTCGCATGGCCCTAAGCGCCCCCGACGACGTCACACTCACCGAGCGTGGCCTGGAGGAGGCGGGTGCGGGCAAGGTTCTGCTGATCGCCTGCGGGGCCATTGCACATGAGGTGATGGCCCTGAAGCGTGGCCATGGCTGGGACCATCTGCACCTGCAATGCCTGCCTGCAAAGCTGCATCTTTACCCCGACCAGATCACCGCCGAAGTGGCGCGCACTGTTGCGGAAAAGCGCGGTGATTATAGCCAAATCTTCGTCCTATACGCCGATTGTGGCACCGGCGGGCTGTTGCAGGAAAAATGCGCGGAATTGGGGGTCGAGATGCTGTCCGGCCCGCATTGCTATTCGTTCTTCGAAGGCAACGCCGCCTTTGCCGCCCATGAAGACGAAATCACCGCCTTTTATCTGACCGATTTTCTCTGCCGTCAGTTCGATGCCTTTGTCTGGCGCCCGATGGGCTTTGACCGCCACCCCGAACTGATCCCGATGATGTTCGGCAACTACACAAAGCTGGTCTATCAGGCCCAGACCGACGATCCCGCGCTGGACGCCAAGGCACAGGACTGTGCTGCGCGGCTGGGTCTGGCCTATGAGCGGCGCTTT
>JALQYS010000198.1 GCA_023254015.1 Paracoccaceae bacterium | reverse complement strand
GTTCGTCATGTCCGGCCCTCGCCAAAGAAAAACCCCGAAACCAAAGGGTCCGGGGGCATCAGCATCCGTTTCCCTTTTAGCGGTTTGTTTAACGTGGCCCGCAATCCGGTTTCAAAGCGCCACGGCGCATGGATACGCCTGCAGGAAAGAAAGGTCAACCGACGCTCATCGTGCCCCTTCGGGGCCTCTTCGCGAGGAGCGCCGGAACGGCGAACGACGAGCCTCACGGCGGCAGAAGCGGCCCCTTGGCTTGCGGCTGGGCCGCCAGCCAGTCCATCAACCTTGGCCGGGCACTTGGCTCGCCCGCGGCGCGCGCCTCTTCGATCACGGCGCGGGCCTCGGCCAGTTTTACCCGACGCAAGAGCGCCTTGACGGGGCCGACAGAGGCCGGGCGCATGGACAGGCCGCGCAGGCCCATGGCGGCAAAGGCCAGCGCCTCGACCGGGCGGCCGGCGTCCTCGCCGCAGAAAGAAAGCCGCGTGCCAGAGGCGGCGCAGCGTTGCACGACCTGCTCCAGGAAGGACAGGAACGACAGGTTCAGACTGTCATAGCGTTTGCGCACCCGTTCGTTCTCGCGGTCGGCGGCAAAGAAGAACTGTTTCAGGTCGTTGCCACCGATCGAGACAAAATCGGCCATGTCGAAAAAGGCCTGCGGTGCGAAAGCAAGGCTGGGGGTTTCCAGCATCGCGCCGATTTCCAGCTTTTCGGGCACGGGATGGCCGAGCGACCTTTCCCGATGAATCTCGCGCAGCACATGGCCGCGGGCCTCCTGGAACTCGGTGAATTCGGTGATGAAGGGGAACATGATGGTCAGTGGCCGCCCCTTGGAAGCCCGGATCAGGGCCTGCACCTGCATGCGCAAGACGCCCGGCTTGTCCAGCCCCACCCGGATCGCCCGCCAGCCCATGGCCGGGTTCGGTTCATCCTGCGGCTTCATGTAGGGCAGGACCTTGTCCGACCCGATGTCCAGCGTGCGAAACACCACCGGACGCCCCTTGGCGGCATCCATCACCCGGGCGTAAAGCTGCGCCAGTTCGGCCCGCTGCGGCATCTTGTTGCGGATCAGGAATTGCAGCTCGGTGCGGAACAGCCCCACCCCCTCGGCGCCCGAGCCTTCAAGGCTGGGCAGATCCGCCATCAGCCCCGCATTCATGTGCAGCGCCACCGTCACCCCGTCGCGGGTGGTCGCGGGCAGGTCGCGCAAGGAGGCATAGCGCTTTTGCGCCTCGGCCTGCATGGCGATCTTGTCGCGGAAACTGCGGGAGACGGTCTCCTCGGGGCGCAGATGCACGATGCCACGATCCCCGTCGACCAGAATGGCATCGCCGTTCAGCGCCTCGGCGGTGATGTTGCGGGCGTGAATGACCATGGGAATGGCCAGCGCGCGGGCGACGATGGCGGCATGGCTGCCGACGCTGCCCTCTTCCAGCACCACGCCCTTCAGCTTGCGGCCATAGTCCAGCATCTCGGCCGGGCCGATGTTGCGCGCCACCAGAACCGGATTGTCCGGCATCTGCGCGCCGGTGTCCTTGCCTTGGCCCGTCAGGATGCGCAAAAGCCGGTTCGACAGGTCGTCCAGATCGTGCAGCCGTTCGCGCAGATAGGGGTCGTCCACCTGTTCCAGCCGGGCCCGGGCGGTGGATTGTTCCTTTTCCACCGCCGCCTCGGCCGAAAGGCCGCGCTGGATGTCCTCTTCCATGCGGCGCAGCCAGCCGCGGGAATGGGCGAACATCCGGTAGGCTTCGAGAACCTGTTTCTGTTCCTTTTCAAGGCTTTCTGCCGCCAGAAGATCATCGACCGACACGCGCAGGACGCCCACCGCCTCGCGGATGCGGTCAATTTCGGTCAGGGGGTCATCGGCCACCGGGTTGGTTACGACAACCCGCGGCTCATGCAGCCAGACCCGACCCTCTGCGGTGCCCTCCTGCCCGGTGCCGCCACGGAACATGGCCGGCTGCTTGTGCAGCGCCTCGACCCCGTCCCCGGCGAAGGCGCCCAGTTCGGTCATCTCGGCCAGCACCATGGCCACAACATCCAGCGCGTCGATTTCCTCTTCGGAATAGGTGCGCGCGGTTTTCGACTGCACGACCAGCACGCCCAGCTTTTCACCCACCCGCTGTATGGGCACGCCAAGGAAGCTGGAATAGATCTCTTCCCCGGTTTCCGGCATGAAGCGGAAGCCCTTTTCCGACGGCGCATCGGCCGTGTTCACGGGCTGGCCCGTGCGCGCGACGCGGCCCACCAGCCCCTCGCCCAGCTTCATCCGGGTCTGGTGAACGGCCTCCGGCTTCAGCCCCTCGGTCGCGCACAGCTCCAGCGTCTCGGCGTCGCGGAACAGATAGATCGAGCAAACCTCGGTCTTCATGCTGTCGGCGATCAGGTGGGTGATGCGGTCCAGCCGCTCTTGCCCCTTGGAGGGCGTGGCCAGCACATCGCGCAGGCGGCGCAAGAGCTTGCGGCTGTCACTTTCACTGCGGTCGGGCATGGGCTGTCTCCTCCCCCTTTCTATAGGGCCAATACGCGCCAAAGGGGAGTGACTTTTAGACATGTCTTTCGTCTGACCGCAAAAGATCGCCTAAAGGGAAGGCAATTGTACCGCTGACGGGCAATTGTAAAACGGACGTGCCAAGGGTGCGACCATCGGTCGAGGAACCGAGCCAGAGGTCTTGACCCAAATCATGGCACCAATTCGACGAACGGCCGAGCCTCGCATTGGAGCTTGGCCATTCTGGACAACGGCCGTGACCGCAGGGGGAACCATGATTGAGCCCGCTCCCGCCAGCAAGCCTTTTGCAACCGGTGTGCTTCTGGCGATCTTGCCGTCTGCACTATTGCTGCCTTTTCCCCTCTTGGTGTTTTTTGATCTTTGCCATATCGGCGGTGGTCCTTGTCTGGATGCCATCGTCCGGGAGCTTTCGGCCTATGACGAGGAGCAAATCATTTCTGTCATGTTGGGATGGAATATCGCGCTTGCCCCGACGCTCGTCGCCTTTGCGATCATCGCCTACTGGCTGCTGAGGGACGCCATAACGGCGGCGACACTGGCGCTAATCCTGCTGACATGGCTGGTCTTACTTGTGACCAAAGGCGTGATCGGGATTGTCAGCGGCCCGATTGAACCTGGCGCCAGCGAAGTCCACCTGCTGCTACCCTTCATCACGCTGCCGCTTGACGTGCTGACAATTTCGCTTCTGACCGGATGGGCGGATCGCATCGCCCTGAAGCTGTTGGCGACACTTGCCGCCTCGATCGTGGCGCTGTTGACGCTTTATGCCATTGGATTGGAAGCTTTTTCCCAGCTATTGCCACTTCCGCTAGGTTCGGAAGTTGCACGATGGACTTGGATTGACCTTGTGCTCTATCTGGCCTGGCTTGCGACAACCCTCGCAGCGCCAGTGGCCATCTGGATATGTGACAAGAAGGGCTGGGTTCTTCTCTCAAGGCTAGGTAGGCCCAAAGATCCGGCCTGAACCAAGGCAGGCCAGTTGCTGTGTAGACATGCCGCCCGAGGACTTGCGACCATTTGCCCGGCCCGGTAACAGTGTGCGCCCAAGAGCTCAACAGGATTATCAAGCGATGACCAAGGCCAGCCCTTTCGCCATCTATCCCAGCTTGTCCGGCAAGACCGTTTTCGTGACCGGCGGCGCCCAAGGCATCGGGGCCGAGATCGTGCGCGCCTTCGCCGCGCAGGGCGCAAAGGTAGGTTTCCTTGACCGCGATGCGGCCGCCAGTGCCGCGCTTGCCGCCGAACTGCCCGGAGTGGCCTTTGAACTGTGCGATCTACGCGACATTCCCGCGATGCAGGCGGCGCTTGACCGTCTGAAATCGTACATCGGCCCGGCCGAGGTTCTGGTGAACAATGCCGCCCGCGATGACCGCCACTCCTGGACTGAGGTCACGCCCGAGTATTGGGACGAACGTCAG
>JALQYS010000197.1 GCA_023254015.1 Paracoccaceae bacterium | reverse complement strand
AATTACAGCCTTTGTTGCCAATTTATGAAAGTTTGTGTGTCTGCTTAGGGCTTTTGATTCCTTGCATGTTGGCCTTCAGCCGGACGAAGGCGTTGCGTTCGAACTTTTCGACCATGTAGGGGCCGGTGCCGATGGGCGCGGCCTCGAACCCCTCGGCGCCGACCTTTTCGTAATAGGCCTTGGGCAGGACGTAGCCGGTCAGGAAATACATCCACTTGAAGATGGTCGGGTCGAACTGCACCACATCGGCGATGACCTTGTTGCCATCGACGCGGTGGTTGGCCAGCGTGCCCCAGACGAACTGGATCGGGCTGCCGGTTTCGGGCTTTGCCACGCGGGCCAGCGACCAGGCCACGTCCTCGGCGGTGAGCGGGCTGCCGTCGTGCCAGGTGACCCCCTCGCGCACGGTCATCCAGACCTGGGTCTTGTCGTCGTTCCAGCCCCATTCGGTCAGGATGCCGGGGGCGGGCTTCAGGTCGGGCTGTTGCAGGATGTATTGGTCAAAGACCGACTGATAGATGCCCTGGATGGTGGGGTTCACGGCGCTGGGGCCGACGGTCGGGTCCCAGGCGGGCAGGTTGACGTTATAGGCGATGACCAGCTCATCGATGGCCTGCGCGCGGGCGGGCAGGGCAAGGCTGCCGGCCGCGACCGTGGCGGCGGACAGCTGCAGAAGGGAGCGGCGGGAAAGCTTCATGTTGGGTCCTGTTGGTTGGGTGGTCGTTTCTTGGTGGTGATCCGGTCAGTTGCCGACCAGTTTTCGGGCCAGAAGATAGCCCGGTCCCGCCCCGGTTCCGCCGCCGGGCCAGACGCCCGCGCCGGTCAGGTGCAGATTCTTCAAGGGTGTCGAGCCGTCGGCATGGCCGCGGGCCGGACGGAACAGGAAATGCTGCGCCATGTGATGGCTGCCGCAAACACTATCGCCGCCGACAAGGTTCGGGTTGTCAGCCTCCAGCGCCGCCGGGGTGACGATGTGGCGGCCAAGGATCTTGGCCCTTGTGCCGGGGGCGTAGCGTTCCAGAATGTCCAGCGCGCGCTCGGCCATCGGCTCGGCCGCCTGCGCCCAATCGGTTGCGGTGATCTCGCCCTTGGCATCGCCCTTGATCGTGCCGGGTGTCATGCGGACCTGCAGCCACAGCACATGCTTTCCCTCGGGCGCGCGGGAGGGGTCCTGCCCGCTGGGTTGGCCGACGACAAGAATTGGCTCATCGGGCAAAAGCCCCGCCTGCGCCTGCTGATAGGTGCGCGCCATCTGGTCCAGGCTGGGGGCCAGATGCACATAGGCAAAGGTTTTCAGCTCTTCCCCCGCCGCCCAGTCCGGCAGGCTGTCCGTGGCAAGGTGGATCATCATCGTGCCCGGCGCATGGGTGAAACCGGCCATCGCCTTGTCAAAGGTCGGGGTCGTGCCGCCGGTCAGCCGGGGCAGGGCACCCGGCGCCACGCCCGCGATCACCGCGCGGGCGGCCATGATCCGGCGGCCATCGGCCAGCTCGATCCCGCCAGCGCGCGCGCCGTCGTGCAGGATGCGCGCCACCTGCGCGTTCACCTCGACGACACCGCCGCGCGCCGTGATTGCCGCGACCAGCGCCTTGACGATGGTGTCGGCGCCGCCCTTGCCAAGGGCCATGCCAAAGGCCTGTCCGGCCATGCCTTCAAGATAGGGAAAGAGCGCGCCCCCCGCGACATCGGGGGCAAAATCCAGATGCATGCCCCAAGCCCCAAGCATCGCCCGAACCTGCGGCGATTCGAAGGTCTGCTCCAGCCACTGGCGCGGCGATTGCAGCAGGAACCGCCCCATGTCCAGCGTGCCGCCGAGGCCCTTGGCGCGCAGTGTTTTGAACATGAAATATGCAAGTGCACGAAACTGCATCGGGCTGCCGAGAAGCCCGAAGAGATGCGGCGCCTCGGCCCCGAAGCCCTGCACAAGCTGACCCCAGGTTTGCGCGTCCCGCGCGGAAAGCGCCGCGATCCGGGCCGTCGTCGCCGCCATGTCGGTGGACACGCCGCACCAGCGCCCGTCAGGAAATGCGCTGGCAAAGGGCTTGGTGACGGGCACGAACTCGGCCCCGTGCCGCGACAACTCGGCGCCATGTTCCTTGAAAAACGGCGAGCCTGCGAAAAGTGACAGGTTCATCGCCGCCCAGTCATGGCGAAATCCGGGAAGGGTATATTCGCCGGTCTTGACCGCGCCGCCGGCCACCGAGGCACGCTCGAAAACCCCAACCCGCCAGCCCTTGGCTGCCAGATGCAGCGCCGCGGCAAGCGTGTTGTGACCCGCGCCGATGAACACGGCGTCAAAGTTTTCCGGCATGTCGTCACCTCCCAATGACAAGACGATATTTGCATTTGCATTTAAACCTGTCTAGACTGAATCGTGAGGGGCATGGAGGTGCCCCATCCAAGAGGGAGAAAGTTATGACTTCTGCGAACGTGCTGGCGAGCCTCGCCGGGATGCTGGCCTCGGGCGGGATCGAGGTGGTGGATTGCACGGGTGTTCTCGGCCCGGAGACGCCGCTTCTGAAACTGCCGCCGGAACTGGCCAAGGACACCCCGCCGATCAAGATCCACCGTATCTCGGAATATGATCAGGACGGCCCGTTCTGGGCCTGGAACTGGCTGGAACTGGGCGAGCATTCGGGCACCCATTTCGACGCGCCGCACCACTGGATCACCGGCAAGGATTATGCCGACGGCTACACCGACACCCTGCCGGTGCAGCGCTTGGTTGCCCCGGTGAACGTGCTGGATTTCGCCAAGGAATGTGGCGAGAACCCGGATTTCCTGCTGACGATCGACCACGTCAAGGCCTGGGAGGCCAAGCATGGCGAGATCAAGGCTGGTGAATGGGTGGTGCTGCGGTCCGACTGGGACAAGCGCGCCCATGACGAGAACCTGTTCCTGAACGCCAACGAGACCGGCCCCCATACCCCCGGCCCGACCGCCGAGGTGATCGAATACCTGATCTCCAAGGGCATCGTCGGCTGGGGCAGCCAGTGCATCGGCACCGATGCCGGTCAGGCTGGCGGCATGAACCCGCCTTTCCCGGCGCACAACCTGCTGCACAAGAACAACTGCTATGGTCTGGCCAGCCTTGCCAACCTTGACAAGTTGCCCGCCAAGGGCGCGATCCTGATTGCCGCGCCGCTGAAGATCAAGCAGGGGACCGGGTCGCCCATCCGCGCGCTGGCGCTGGTCGCGAAGGGCTGATCCGACATGCGGCCCGATCACATCATCATCGGGTCCGGCATCAACGGCCTTGTCGCGGCGGCGCTTCTGGCGCTGAAGGG
>JALQYS010000160.1 GCA_023254015.1 Paracoccaceae bacterium | reverse complement strand
GATCACCGCACGCTGAAGGCGCTTTTGCCGATCCCGCAGCAGATCTCGCGCTTTGTCGCCCTGCCGGGGCGCGACGGCGAGCACCGCTTCCTGCCGCTGGAGGAGCTTTTGCTTCTCCACCTCGACATGCTGTTCCCCGGCTATACCGACCGCGGTCATTGCCTGTTCCGCGTCCTGCGCGACAGCGATCTGGAGGTCGAGGACGAGGCCGAAGATCTGGTGCGCGAGTTTGAAACCGCGCTGAAGCGTCGCCGCCGGGGCGAGGTGATCCGCCTGAAGCTTTCGGCAGGTGCGCCAGATGATCTGCGCGCCCTGATCATGGAAGAACTGGCCGTCAAGGATGACGAGGCCGTTGAAGTGCGCGGCCTTCTGGGCATCGCGGACCTGAAGGAACTGGTGCTGTCCTCGCGTCCCGATCTGCTTTGGCCGCCCTTCACCCCCCGCGTGCCCGAGCGTGTGCAGGACAATGACGGCGACATGTTCGCCGCGATCAAGCAGAAGGACATCCTTCTGCACCACCCCTACGAAACCTTCGATCTGGTGATCCGCTTTCTGGAACAGGCCGCGCGCGACCCGAACGTGCTGGCCATCAAGCAGACGCTTTACCGCACCTCGTGGGACAGCCCCATCGTCGGCGCCCTGTGCGAGGCGGCCGAGGCGGGCAAGTCAGTGACGGCGCTGGTGGAACTGAAAGCCCGCTTTGACGAGGCCGCCAACATCCGCCAGTCGCGTCGTCTGGAACGCTCGGGCGCGCATGTGGTTTACGGCTTCATCAACTACAAGACCCACGCGAAAATCTCGACCGTGGTCCGGCGCGAGGGCGACAGTCTGGTGACCTATACCCATTATGGCACCGGCAACTACCACCCGATCACCGCGCGCATCTATACCGATCTGTCTTTCTTTACCTGTGATGCGGCGCTGGGGCGCGATGCCACAAAGGTGTTCAATTACCTGTCGGGCTATGTTCAGCCGCAGGGGCTGGAAAACATCGCGATTTCGCCCATCACCCTGAAACCCCGCCTTCTGGAGATGATCGCGGCCGAGGCCGAGCACGCCCGCGCCGGCAGGCCTGCGGAAATCTGGGCCAAGATGAACAGCCTGATCGAACCCGAGGTGATCGACGCGCTTTATGCGGCCTCGCAGGCGGGGGTGAAGATCTCGCTGGTGATCCGCGGCATCTGCGGCTTGCGACCGGGGATCAAGGGACTGTCGGAAAACATCCGCGTCAAATCGATTGTCGGGCGGTTCCTTGAACATTCCCGCATCGTCTGCTTCGGCAATGGCGCGGGCCTTCCGGGGCAGAAGGCGCGGGTCTATATCTCGTCAGCCGACTGGATGGGCCGCAACCTGACGCGCCGCGTGGAAACGCTGGTCGAAATCCGCAACGACACCGTAAAGGCCCAGATCGTGGGGCAGATCATGGCCGCCAACCTTGCCGATGAGGCGCAAAGCTGGGTTCTTGGCCCTGATGGCCGCTATTCCCGCGATCTTGCCCCCGCCGATGGCAGCGCCTTCAACTGCCACCGCTTCTTCATGGAAAATCCTTCGCTTTCCGGCCGTGGCACGGCAGGGGCCAAGGATGTGCCGAAACTGACCTGAGGCCCCGATGACCGACGCCGACACCCTGCCCGACACCGATGATGACAACGGCCCCTTCGGCCGCCCCCTGTTCGACGACCCCTCTGCCCGGGCGCTGAGCCGTGTGGGGGTGGTGGACGTCGGGTCGAACTCGGTCCGGATGGTGGTGTTCGCTGGCGCGGCGCGCAGCCCGGCCTATTGCTACAACGAAAAGATCAGGTGCGGCCTTGGCAAGGGGCTGGCACAAACCGGCAAGCTGTCGTCCGAGGGGCGCAAACGCGCCCTTGTCGCGCTGAAACGCTTTTCCCTTCTGGCCAAGGGCATGGGCATCGACACACTGACCGTTGTCGCCACCGCCGCCGTGCGCGAAGCCGAGGACGGGCCGGAGTTCCAACTGCAGGTGCTGCAGGAAACCGGGCTGAAGATGTGGGTGATCGACGGCGGCGAAGAGGCCCGGCTTTCGGCGCAGGGCGTGCTTCTGGGCTGGCCCGATGCCAAGGGCCTGGTCTGTGACATCGGCGGCAACTCGATGGAGCTGGCGCGCATCGGCGAGGGCAAGGTGGGCAAGCGCGTCTCGACCCCGCTTGGCCCCTTCCGGCTGCAACAGGTAGCCGATACCGCGAAAAAGCGCGCCGCCCACATCGACCGCATCCTGAAAGACGCCCAGGGTCAGCTGAAATCCGAAGGAGAGCGGATCTATCTTGTCGGCGGCTCGTGGCGCGTGATCGCGCGGCTGGACATGGAGCGGCGGAATTACCCGCTGACCGTCCTGCACGAATACCGCATGACGCCGCGCGGGCTTCTGGATACCATCGACTGGATCGAAACCTCGGACCTTGCGGTCTTACGGGCCCGCACCGGCACCAGCCCCGAACGGATGGAGCTTGTGCCCCTGGCCTGCGAGGTGATGCGCGAGCTTATCAAGCTGTTGAAACCGTCGGAAATCGACGTGTCCTCCTATGGCATCCGCGAGGGTCTGCTGTACGAACAGATGCCCGACCGCCTGCGCCGCCGCGACCCGCTGATCGAGGCCGCGCGCTATGCCGAACAGAATTCGGCCCGCATGCCCGGCTTTGGCAAGAAGTTGTTCGCCTTTCTGGAACCGCTGTTCAAAGGCGCCAGCGAAGAGCGTATCCGCCTGATCAAGGCGGCCTGCCTCTTGCATGACACCACCTGGCGCGCCCACCCTGATTTTCGCGCCGAGGCCTGTTTTGATAACGCCACGCGCGCCAACCTGGGCGGGCTGGACCATCCGGGCCGGGTGTTCCTGGGGCTGGCGCTCTTGCACCGCTACAAGAACAGCCGCGCCGGCTCGCGGCTGGAGCCGATGTTCCGCCTCCTGTCCGAAGATGACATGCGCGATGCCGAGGTTCTGGGCAAGGCCATGCGCTTTGGCGCCATGTTCGCCATGGGCGACCCGGCGCTGGCAGGTTCGCTCGACTGGCAGCCGAGAAAGCGCGTGCTGGAGCTGACGCTGACCGAAACCGGGCGGGGGCTGTTCGGCGAAGTGGCACAGGCCCGCTTCGCCTCGCTGGCGCTGGCGCTGAAAGCCACAACGCGGGTGGTGGACGCCTGATGCTGATCTTCGATCATGTCGCCATATCCGCCAATGACTTACGCGACGGTGTCGAGGCGGTCGAGGCCGCACTGGGCGTGGCTTTGGCGGGGGGCGGTGAGCATCCGCACATGGCCACTCACAACCGGTTGCTGGGGCTTGGCGATCTCTATCTTGAGGTGATTGCCCCGAACCCGGCAGCGCCGCGGCCCGATTGGCCGCGCTGGTTCGATCTGGACAATTTTACCGGCAAACCAAGGCTGACGAACTGGGTTGCAAGCTCGAAAAGTATAAATGCCGATCTCGCGCTGTGCCCACCGGGAACCGGGGTGCCGGTGGATTTGCAGCGCGGCGACTACCGCTGGACCATGGCCGTGCCCGCAGACGGCAAACTGCCCTTCGATGGCGGCTTTCCCGCGCTGATCCAGTGGCAAGGCCCCTTGCACCCGGCCCGCGCCCTTCCCGAAAGCGGGGTGCGCCTGCGGCTTCTGGAAATCGCCCATCCGCAGGCCGAGGATTTGCGCGCCGCCCTTGCGCCGGTTTTCGCCCATCCACGCATCGCCATCACCCAAGGCCCGGCCAAGGCGATGCGCGCCACCTTCACCACCCCGAACGGCCCGCGTGTGCTGGAATGATCCGTCCCGCCACGCCCGCCGACGCCCCGGCCATCGCGGCCATCTGGAACCGGATCATCCGCGAGACGACCGCCACCTTCACCACGGTGGAAAAAGACCCCGAAACCCTTGCCGCCCAGATCGCCGCGGGCACACCCTGGTGGGTGGCCGAGGTGGACGGCACTGTGCAAGGCCATGCCAACTATGGACAATTTCGCGGTGGCCCGGGCTATGCCCACACGATGGAACATTCCATACATTTGTCCAACCTCGCCAGCGGTCAGGGTCTGGGCCGCGCCTTGATGGCCGCGCTGGAGGCCCACGCCCGCGCCAATGGCGTGCATGTGATGGTGGCCGGGGTTTCCTCGGACAATCCGGCAGGTCAGGCCTTTCACGCCCGTCTGGGCTATGCCGAATGTGGTCGGGTGCTGCAGGCAGGGCACAAGTGGGGCCGCTGGCTGGATCTTGTGTTGATGCAGAAAATCCTGACCTGACAAGACCGTCCGCCGCAGCTAGACTGTTCCCATGTCGATCTGGACCCGCATCAGCGCCGCCCTTGCATCGCTCGCCAAGGGCGAGTCGTTGTCGGTTGTCTTTGACCATCTGCGCGGCGCGCCGGAGCCGGAACGCTCGGTCGGTTTTACCATCGCCGTCATCGCCCTTGGGGCCAAGCTGGCCAAGGCCGACGGGCAGGTGACAAAGAATGAGGTTTCAACCTTCCGCCGGGTCTTTACCCTGCCGCCCGGCGAAGAACGAAACGCCGCGCGGGTGTTCGATCTGGCCCGGCAGGATGTGGCGGGGTTCGATGCCTATGCCCGCAAGATCGCCGCGATGTTCACCGACAAGGACCACCCCGACAACCGCGCCCTCTTCATCGACCTGATCGAGGGGCTGTTCCACATCGCCCTGGCCGATGACATCCTGCATGAGGATGAAGAGGCCTTCCTGGCCCACACGGCCGAGATTTTCGGTCTGGATGACCGCTGCTTCCGCGCCATCCGTGCCCGGCTGGTCGAAGGCACGGCGCGCGATCCCTATGACCTTCTGGGCGTGCCGCATGATGCCAGCCTTGACCAGATCCGGCGGGCCTGGAAACAGGCGGTGCGCGAAAACCATCCCGATGCGATGATCGCCCGTGGCGTTCCGCCTGAGGCGGTTGTTCTGGCCGAACGGCGGCTGATCGCCATCAACGCCGCTTGGGAGGATCTGCGCGAGCGGGTGGCGGCATGATACGGCCGTTGCGTCTGGCCACTTACAACGTCGAATGGTTCAACGCCCTGTTTGACGACAAGGGCCGCCCTCTGGAGGATAACGAGCTTTCGGCCCGTTACCAGACCAGCCGACGTGACCAGTTGGGCGCCATCGCCATCGTGCTGACGGCGCTGGATGCCGATGGCATCGTCATCGTCGAGGCCCCCGATCAGGGTTCGAAACGCTCCACCGTCCGGGCGTTGGAGACGTTCGCCCGGCATTTCGGCCTGCGCGCCCGCGAGGCAGTGCATGGCTTCACCTCGGAAACCGAACAGGAAATCGCCTTTCTGTTCGATCCCGACCGGATCACCGCCACCCATGCGCCGCTGGGCGATCCGGCGCCTTCGTCGGGGGCGGCGGGGGCGCCGCGCTTTGACACCTCGCTGCGGGCCGATCTTGACCTTGACGGTCTGGCCGAGCAGATCCGCTTTTCCAAGCCGCCCCTGGAACTGGCCGTCACCGCCGACGGCCATGCGCTGCGCCTGATCGGGGTTCACGCCAAATCGAAGGCCCCGCATGGCCAGATGTCCGAGGCGCAATTCATGCGCATCTCGATCGAGAACCGGCGCAAGCAACTGGCCGAATGTCAATGGCTGCGCCGCCGCATCGAAACCCATCTTGAGGCGCAGGACGCGCTGATCGTTCTGGGCGATTTCAACGATGGTCCGGGGCTGGACGAATACGAAAAGCTCTTCGGCCATTCCGGGGTCGAGATCGCCATGGGGCTGGATGCCGCCCCGGAGCTGCGGCTGTTCGATCCGCATGCCTGCATGGCGCTGGCCAGCCGCACCGGCATCCTGCCCACCACCGCCCGCTTCTGGCACGCCCCGAACAAGCGCTATTTCGAGGCGCTTCTGGATTTCATCATGGTCTCGCCCGATCTGGCCAGACGCCGGCCCGACTGGCGCATCTGGCACCCGTTCAACGACCCCGGCGCCATGGCCGTGCCCGAATTGCGCGACGCGCTGATGACGGCATCTGACCATTTTCCGGTGACAATCGACCTGACACTTGATTGAAAAGTCGCCCCGCGCGCCCCATATCGCGGGCATGAAACAGATCGCCCCCACCCTCGCCCCGGCAATCCTTGTCCTGTCGCTGGCGCTTGCCGGTCCGGCGCTGTCGCAGACCACGCCCGAGGGCGGCGAAGTGGAAGAAGGCTTCAGCCTGATGGAAGAGGGTGCGAAGCTCTTGCTCAAGGGCCTGATGTCCGAGATGGAGCCCGCGCTGGACGAAATGGGCAAGGCCCTGTCCGACATGGAACCCGCGCTGAAAGAGCTGCAGCCCAAGATGCTGGAGCTTCTGGCCTTGGTGGATGACCTGACCAACTACCAGGCCCCCGAACGGCTGGAGAATGGGGATATCCTGATCCGCCGCAAGCCCGATGCGCCGCCACCGCCGCCCTTGCCGGAAACCCCGCCAGAGGCCGCGCCCCAGACCGATCTTTAGGCCGTGACGGCCGCCGCCCCCTCTCACACAGGAGCCAGGCTTGCCCTATGAACCCCAGACCACCGGCTGGTTGAGCCGGCTGATCCGCCACGAGGCCTTTGCCGGCGTCTTGATGATGCTGGCAGCCGCGCTGGCGCTGATCCTTGCCAATTCCGGGCTGGCCGACACCTATCATCAGGTTCTTGGCACCAGATTGACCGTGATGCTGGGGGAAACAGGCCTGTCAAAGCCGCTGCTGTTGTGGATCAACGACGGGCTGATGGCAGTGTTCTTCTTTCTGATCGGGCTGGAGTTGAAGCGCGAGATGGTCGAAGGCCGGTTGAAGAACCCGCGTGATGTGATCCTGCCCGGGGTTGCCGCGCTGGGGGGGATGATTGCCCCGATGCTGGTGTTTCTGGCCATCACCCGGCCCTACCCCGAATTGCACGCGGGCTGGGCCATTCCGGCGGCGACCGATATTGCCTTTGCGGTTGGCGTGCTGGCACTCTTGGGCAAGGCGGTGCCGCCTGCGCTGAAGATCTTTCTGCTGACGCTGGCCATTCTTGACGACATGGGCGCGATCCTGATCATCGCGCTGTTCTATGGCTCGGGCATCGACCTGCATTATCTGGGCCTTGCCGCCCTGCCCCTTGCCGGTCTGATCGCCCTGAACCTGCGTGGCACCCATCGCATCGCGCCCTTCCTGCTGCTGGGCGCGGTCATGTGGTTCTTCGTGCTGAAATCCGGCATCCATCCGACGATTGCCGGGGTGGTGACCGCCTTCTGCATCCCGCTGAAAGACCGCTTCGGCAAATCGCCGCTGCATGCGCTGGAACATGGCCTGCACCCTTATGTGAACTTCGGCATCGCCCCGGTCTTTGCGCTGGCCAATGCCGGGGTGGACCTGTCGGGCATCGCGGTGGCCGATCTGGTGGCGCCCCTGCCCCTGGGCATCGCCGCCGGGCTGTTCCTTGGCAAGCAGATCGGCGTTTTCGGGGCCACCTTCGCCCTGGTCAAACTGGGCATCGCCCGGCTGCCGCATGGCGTCAGCTGGACCATGGTCTGGGGCCTGTCGATGCTGGCGGGGATTGGGTTCACCATGTCGCTCTTCATCGGCTCGCTCAGCTATCCGGGCGATGAGATGATGAACATGGTGCGGCTGGGCGTGCTTCTGGGTTCTGCCGTCGCGGCGGTCTGCGGCTATGTCGTGCTGCGCACGGCGCCGAAAGCATGAAAAAAACCCTACCCCCATGACAGGGGAAGGGTCCAAACTTGACAGGACGATCCTGAAACCGCGCGCTCAGCCCCGGGCGGCGCGGATCAGGCCAAGGATATTGCGCGCGGCGTCAGGGATGTTGGTGCCTGGACCAAAGATCGCCTTCACGCCTGCATTCATCAGGAAGTCATAGTCCTGCTGCGGAATGACCCCGCCGCAGATCACCAGAATGTCCCCTGCCCCTTTGGCGCGCAGCGCCTCGATCAGCTTGGGTGCCAGGGTCTTGTGACCTGCCGCCTGCGACGAGATGCCGACCACATGAACGTCATTGTCGATGGCATCCTGTGCCGCCTCTTCGGGCGTCTGGAACAGTGGGCCCACGTCAACGTCGAACCCGATATCGGCAAAGGCGGTGGCAATGACCTTGGCGCCGCGGTCATGGCCATCCTGCCCCATCTTCACCACCAGCATCCGCGGGCGGCGGCCCTCTTCTTCGGCAAAGGCCTCGACATCCTTCTGGATCGCCTCAAAGCCTGCATCGCCCTCATAGGCCGCGCCATAGACGCCGGCCAGGGTTTTCACTTCCGCCCGGTGGCGGCCAAAGATCTTTTCCATGGCGTCCGAAATCTCTCCAACCGAGGCCCGCGCGCGGGCGGCTTCGACGGCAGCCTCCAGAAGGTTGCCGCCCTGTTCGGCGCGACGGGTCAGTTCGGCCAAGGCCTTTTGGCACGCCGCTTCATCCCGGCCCGCGCGGGTGGCTTTCAGCCGGGCAATCTGCGCCTCGCGCACCTTCATGTTGTCGATGTCGAGAATGTCGATCGGGTCCTGCTTGGCCAGCTTGTACTTGTTGACCCCGACGATCACCTCATCGCCCCGGTCAATCGCCGCCTGACGTCTGGCCGCCGATTCCTCGATCCGCAGCTTGGGCATGCCAGAGGCCACGGCCTTGGTCATGCCGCCCATCGCCTCGACCTCTTCGATCAGCGCCCAGGCCTTTTCGGCCAGCTCATGCGTCAGGCTTTCGACATAGTAGCTGCCTGCCAGCGGATCGACGACATGGGTGATCCCGGTTTCTTCCTGCAAGATCAGCTGGGTATTCCGCGCGATCCGGGCCGAGAATTCGGTCGGGAGCGCAATCGCCTCGTCCAGCGCATTAGTGTGCAGGGACTGCGTGCCCCCCAGCGCCGCCGCCATCGCCTCATAGGCGGTGCGGATGACATTGTTGTAGGGGTCTTGCTCCTGCAGGCTAACGCCCGAGGTCTGGCAATGGGTGCGCAGCATCAGGCTGCCCGGCTTTTTCGGCTGGAATTCCTGCATGATGCGGGTCCAGAGCAGGCGCGCGGCGCGGAGTTTCGCCGCCTCCATGAAGAAATTCATGCCGATGGCAAAGAAGAACGACAGCCGGCCGGCGAAATCATCGACGTTCATGCCGCGCGCGATGGCGGCACGGACGTATTCCCGCCCGTCGGCCAGCGTGAAGGCCAGTTCCTGCACCAGGTTCGCGCCGGCCTCTTGCATGTGATAGCCGGAAATCGAGATCGAGTTGAACTTGGGCATCTCGGCCGAGGTGTATTCGATGATGTCGGCAATGATCCGCATCGAAGGCTCGGGCGGATAGATATAGGTGTTGCGGACCATGAATTCCTTCAGAATGTCATTCTGAATGGTGCCCGCCAGATCGGCCCGCGAAACGCCCTGCTCTTCGCCCGTCACGATGAAATTGGCGAGGATCGGAATCACCGCGCCGTTCATCGTCATGGAAACGCTGACTTTTTCCAGAGGGATCCCGTCGAACAGGATCTTCATGTCCTCGACGCTGTCGATGGCCACGCCCGCCTTGCCGACATCGCCCACCACGCGCGGGTGGTCAGAGTCATAGCCGCGGTGGGTGGCCAGGTCGAAGGCGACTGAGACGCCCTGCTGACCGGCGGCCAGCGCCTTGCGGTAAAAGGCGTTACTCTCCTCGGCGGTGGAGAAGCCCGCATATTGCCGGATCGTCCAGGGCCGGCCGGCATACATCGTGGCGCGCACGCCGCGGGTGAAGGGGGCAAAGCCGGGCAATTCCCCCATCTGCGGCAGGCCCGCCACATCCTCGGCGGTGTAAAGCGGCTTGACCGTGATCCCTTCCAGCGTCTGCCAGTTCAGGCTGTCCAACGGCTTGTCACGAAGTTCCTTCGCGGCGGTCTTTTCCCAATCGGCACGGGTGGGCATGATGATTTCCTACGTTAGGGTCTTGCGGCAGGCCCCGGGGTTTTGCACCCCGGACCCCGCAGGATATTTGAGCACAGAGGATGAACCGGCTTATTCAAATTCCAAAATCACGTCATCGACCTTGAGGCTGGCGCCCGCATTGGCCTTGATCGCCTTGACCACGCCCTTTTTCTCGGCCTTGAGGATGTTTTCCATCTTCATCGCCTCAACCGTCGCCAGCGCCTGCCCTTCCTGCACCTCTTGCCCCTCTTCGACCATGACGCGGGTCACAAGGCCGGGCATCGGGCAGAGCAGGAATTTCGACGTGTCGGGCGGCAGTTTTTCCAGCATCAGCTTGGCCAGTCCGGCCTGACGGGGGGTGCGGACATGCACCTTCAGATCCGCGCCGCGCAGCCGCAGGCGGAAGCCGCCCGAGATCTTGCCGACCTTCATCACCAAAGGCTTGCCGTCCACCATCAGGCGGGCCAGCGGCTGCCCCGGCGTCCAGTCTGACGTCACGCGGCGAGCGGTGCCGTCGGCGAAATGCACGGTCGAGCCTTCATGATCGGCCGCGATCCGGACCACATGCTCGACGCCCTGCAGCGTCACCACCCAGTCATCACCGACCCGGCGTTCGTGATTGTCCAGCGTGCCGGAGATCTTGGTGCGGCGGATCTCGGCAACGCGGTTCATCGCGGCGGCGGAGGCGGTAACGCGGGCGAGGGTTTCAGCCTCGAGCACGGCTCCGCTGAAGCCTTCGGGATATTCCTCGGCGATGAAGGCGGTGGTGATATTGCCGGAGGTAAAGCGCGGATGGTCCATCACGGCCGAGCAGAAGGGCAGGTTATGGCCGATGCCCTCGACCTCGAAAGTGTCAAGCGCGAGGCGCATTTCCTCGATCGCCTCGGCGCGCGAAGGGCCCCAGGTGCAAAGCTTGGCGATCATCGGGTCGTAATACATGCTGCTCTCGCCGCCCTCATAGACGCCGGTATCATTGCGCACGATGCCGCCGCCCAGCGTCGGGCCTTCGACCGGCGGGCGATAGCGGGTCAGGCGGCCGATGGAGGGAAGGAAGTTGCGGTAGGGATCCTCGGCGTAAAGGCGGCTTTCCATGGCCCAGCCGTTGATCTTGATGTCGTCCTGTTTGAAGGGCAGCGGCTCGCCATTCGCGACGCGGATCATCTGCTCGACCAGATCGATGCCGGTGATGAGTTCGGTGACCGGGTGTTCCACCTGGAGACGGGTGTTCATCTCGAGGAAGTAGAACTCCTTGGTGGCACCGAAGGTGTTGGTCTCGATCAGGTCAGCCCCGGCGGCCAGATAGCCTTCGTGGATGTCCTGGATCACATCGGGGCGCGTCAGGCTGAGCAGCTCGTTGTTGCCCTTGACGTCCTTGGCAAAGTCCTTGAACCGTTCCCCCCGGTAGTCCGCT
>JALQYS010000202.1 GCA_023254015.1 Paracoccaceae bacterium | reverse complement strand
CCTTTTCGTCATCGTTGAGGCCCGCGATGAACTCATGCAGCTCGCTCGTGGCCAAGTCCCCTTCGCGGGCCTGGTAGATGATGTGCACCACCTTGGCGGGGGTGATTTCCAGATCGATCTCGGACGGGGTGTCGGACATGGGCTCTCTCCTGTTCGCAATGTGACCTTAGCGCCATCGGCGGGGCTTGTCTTGACCTAGATCAGCCAGCTGCCCAAACCATAGGCCGCCGATCCCGCCATCGTCGCCCCCACGACCGACCGGCTGACGGCAAAGGTGGCCAGAACCGCCGCCGTGCCGCAGATCAGCGGCAAGGGCAGCCCGCCCTGCAGATAGGGCAGCGCCGAGGCAGTGAAGAGCGTGGCAATGGCCGCCGGGCCGGTTGCCGCCAGAAAACGCGACAGCCGCCCGCCCTGCGGCAGGCCCGACAGATCGGCGATGGTGGGGAAAAAGCGGAAGGCCCAGGTAAAGGCGCCGACAATCAGTGCAAGGATCAGGATCTCAATCCGCATCGCGCCCTCCCAGGCCCAGAACACCCGCCACGGCCCCGGCAACCATGCCCGCCAGAATGCCCGTCGTGGCCGACCAGACCAGCGAGACCGCCACCGTGGCCCCCGCCGCCACCGCGATGACCGGCAGCTGCGCGCGCGACAGGATCGACAACAAGAGCGCCAGAAACAGCGCGGGCAACATGAAACCCAGTGCGGCCTCCAGCACAGGCCAGCCCTCCAGCGCGCCGCCCCCGGCAAAGGCCCCCAGCGCCGTGCCCGACAGCCAGCTGGAATAGGCCGCAAGGCCAAGGCCGAACATGAAGGGTTCCGAAAAGCGCCGCCCCCGCGCCAGTTGCCCCAGAGCCGCGCCGAACACTTCGTCCGTCAGACCAAAGGCCCAGGCCCAGGCATGGCGCCGGGTAACGCCCATCCCCGCCCGCTTCATCAGCGCCGGGCCATAAAGCACATGCCGCAGGTTCATCGCCACAAGGGTGAAGGCCGCCACCAGCAAGGGGGCCCCGCTGGCCAGCAGCGCCAGCGTCAGAAACTGCGCCGCCCCGGCATAGATGATGACCGACAGGCCAAAAGCCTCAAGTCCGGTCAACCCCTGCCCGGTGGCCGCCACGCCAAAGGCAAAGGCAATGGGGAAATAGCCCAGAACGATGGGCAATCCGGCCAGAAGGCCATCAGTGAACGTGGTTTGCTGCGTCTGCGTGGTCATGGCGCCTGACTAAGCCCTTCGCCAAGCGACGGCAAGGCATAGGGGGCGTTGCCCCCTCGCCGCATGCGCGGCTCACCCCCAGGCTATTTTTCCACAGAGGATGAACCGGATTGTTCCATCCTCTGTGCTCAAATATCCCCCGGGGTGAGGGCCGCAGGCCCGAGGGGGGCGGCGCCCCCCTTGCGCCGTTTTCCGCTACTCTGCCGCGTCCATATAGCTTTCGACCGGCGGGCAGATGCAGGTCAGGTTGCGGTCGCCCCAGACGTTGTCGACCCGGCCGACGGGTGGCCAGTATTTGTCCACCTTGAAGGCTCCGGGCGGGAAGCAGCCCTGTGCGCGGCTGTATTTGCGCGTCCAGTCGGCGACCAGATCGTTCACCGTATGGGGCGCATGGCGCAGCGGGCTGTCCTCGGCCGAAATCTCGCCCTGTTCCACCGCGCGGATCTCTTCGCGGATGGCCAGAAGCGCGGTGATGAAGCGGTCGATCTCGGCCTTGGTTTCCGACTCGGTGGGCTCCACCATCAGCGTGCCCGCCACCGGCCAGCTCATGGTCGGCGCGTGAAAGCCGTTGTCGATCAGGCGCTTGGCAATGTCATCCACCGTGACGCCTGCCTCGGCGAAGGGGCGGGTGTCAAGGATGCACTCATGCGCCACCCGGCCCTTGTTGCCCATGAACAGGATCGGATACTGGCCCTTCAGGCGGCTGGCGATGTAATTGGCG
>JALQYS010000089.1 GCA_023254015.1 Paracoccaceae bacterium | reverse complement strand
ACATGTGTTTCTGAACCTGCCGCTGGTGGCCCGGATGATCCTGCAAGGCTGGCAGGCCATCCCGGCCGAGCGGTTCCGGCTGGCGGTTTCGCTGGGCATGCCGCCTTCGGCGCAATTCTGGCACCTTGAATGGCCGATGCTGCGCGCCATCCTTCCCGGCGCGGCGGCGACGGTGTTCCTGTTATGCCTGACCAGCTTTGCCGTGGCCTTGACGCTGGGGGGCGGTCCGGCGGCCTCGACGATTGAACTGGCGATCTATCAGGCCCTGCGGTTCGAGTTTGAGCCGGGCCGCGCCGCCCTGCTGGCTGCCCTGCAATTTGCCCTCTGTGCCGGGGTGACAGGGATCGCCCTGCGCTTTGCCACACCGCCCGCCTTCGGCAGCGGACTGGGGCGCAGCCTGCCCGTTCCAGCCCCGAAGGGCTGGAGGCTGGGCCTTGACGGGGTGGTCATCACGCTGGCCACGGCCCTTCTTATGGCGCCTCTGGGGGTGGTGGTCCTGCGCGGCCTGCCCGGGCTGATGGACCTGCCCGCATCGGTCTGGCCCGCGCTGGGCCGATCGCTTGTGCTGGCGCTGGCCTCGGCCGGACTGGCCGTCGGCATGGCGCTTGTGCTGGCACAGGCTGTCGCCCGGGGGCAGAGCTGGCTGGAGATGTCGGCCATGCTGCCGCTGTCGGCCTCGGGCCTTGTGATGGGAACCGGGTTGTTTCTGGCCGTCTTTCCGGCCCTCTCGCCCGAAGCTATGGCCCTGCCGGTGACACTCGCGGTCAATGCGACCATGGCGCTGCCTTACCTTTTCCGCCTGCTTCTTCCCGAAACCAAGGCGCTTCTGGCCGACTACGGGCGCCTGTCGGACAGTCTGGGTCTGGCCGGAATGGCGCGCCTGCGGCTTGTGACCTTGCCCCGCCTTGCCCGGCCGCTGGGGTTTGGCGCCGGGCTTGCCGCCGCCCTGTCGATGGGCGACCTTGGGGTGATCGCGCTGTTCGCGGGCGAAAGAAGCGAAACCTTGCCCCTTCTGGTGCAGCGCCTGATGGGCGCCTACCGGATGGAGGCGGCGGCCGGCGCTGCGCTGGTTCTGGTGCTCTGCAGCTTTGCGCTGTTCTGGCTTTTTGACCGATGGGGGGCACGGCATGCTGCAGCTTGAAGGGCTTTCCATCCGGCAGGGCGGTTTTCACCTGACAGCGGACTGGTCGGTGCCAAAGGGCGCGCGCGTGGCGGTCATTGGCCCGTCAGGGGCGGGAAAATCGACGCTCCTCATGGCTCTGGCAGGCTTTGTGTCGCATGATGGGCGCATCCTGTGGGAGGGCAAGGATCTCGCCCCCCTGCCGCCAGGAGACCGGCCGCTGTCGATCCTGTTTCAGGATCAGAACCTTTTCCCACATCTGACCGTCACGCAAAATGTGGGTCTTGGCCTGTCGCCCCGACTACGCCTGACGCCTGCCGATCTGTCGAAAATCGACGCCACGCTGGAGCGGGTTGGCCTGTCAGGGATGGGTGGGCGCAAGCCCGGGCAGCTTTCTGGCGGGCAGATCGGGCGGGCGGCGCTGGCCAGGGCCTTGTTGCGCGCGCGGCCGATCCTGTTGCTGGATGAACCCTTTGCCGCGCTGGGGCCCGCGCTCAAGGCCGAGATGCTGGATCTGGTGGCCGAGACGGCGGAGCAAAGCGGTGCAACGGTGCTGATGGTGACGCATGATCCGGCCGATGCCCTGCGATTTGCCGATCTGGCGGTGCTTGTGGCCGATGGCGTGGCGTCGCCCCCCCAGCCTACGGCGGCGCTGTTGGCCGACCCGCCGCCTGCCCTGCGCGCCTATCTGGGGCGCTAAAGCAAAACCCCCGCCGATGGCGGGGGTTTCCTGTTTCAATCCAGAGCCGGATCAGGCGTGTTTCTTGCCCTTGACGCCAGCCCAAAGCCGCTGGTTCGTCAGGTAAAGCAGCGAGGTCAGGAGGACGAGGAAGATCACCGCCACAAAGCCGGTCTGCTTGCGCGCCATCATGTGGGGCTCTGCCGCCCACATCAGGAAGGCAGCGACGTCTTCGGCCATGTGATGCAGGCTGGCCGGGTGGCCGTCCTGATAGGTCACCTGGTCATCCGACAAGGGCGGCGCCATCGCGATCCAGCCGCCCGGGAAGGCGTGGTTTTCGTAGAAGGTGGTGCCGGCCTCTTCCTTTTCCTCACCAGTATAGCCGGTCAGGATCGAGTAGATATGCTCAGGCCCACCCATGCCGCGGACCATCTGGTTGATGCCCAGACCATAGGGGCCGTGGAAGCCCGCGCGCGACTTGGCCATCAACGACAGGTCGGGCGCGCCTGCACCGGTATTGGCGGGGAAGTTGTCCGAGGCCAGAGCTTCACGCTCTTCGCCGGTTTCCTTGTCAATCACGGTGAAGTTCTTGGCATAGGCGCGCACCTGAT
>JALQYS010000526.1 GCA_023254015.1 Paracoccaceae bacterium | reverse complement strand
GAGAACATCGCCGCCACCGGGGCAGCCCCGGCCATGTAGGCGGTGGGCAGCCAGAACGACAGCGGCCAGATGCCCGCCTTTATAAGGAAGGCCAGCCCCATTAGCGCGGCACCGGCATGGAACAACGGTCGCTGCCCCTCGGACAGGAAGGGCACAAGGTTTGACAGATGCGCCATGTTCAGCGTGCCGGTCGCGCCATAGACCAGACTGACCCCGATCAGGAACAACAGCGATCCGGTCAGGTTGATGGCGATGTAATGCAGCCCGGCCCGCACCCGCAACTGCCCCCCGCCATGCAGCAATAGGCCGTAAGAGGCGGCCAGAAGCACCTCGAAAAAAACGAACAGGTTGAACAGGTCACCAGTCAGGAAGGCGCCGTTCAGCCCCATCAGCAGGAACTGGAACATGCTGTGGAAATGCTGGCCCTGCCGATGCCAGCCGGCGGCGGCATAGATCAGCGCCGGCAGGGCCAGAAGCCCGGTCAGCACCAGCATCATGGCCGAAAGCCGGTCGATCACCAGAATGATGCCCCAAGGCGCGGCCCAGTCGCCCAGAAGGTAAAAGCCGATGTCGTTGTTGCCGGTCAACTCGCTGCCCTTTGACCGCACCAGAAGCTCCAGCGCGGCCAGAAGCGAGGCGAGAACAGCGACAAGGCTGATGGTCAGCTTGGCGCGGCGCTGACGCTCGTCATAGACCAGCATAAGCGCCCCGGCAAAGAACGGGATCAGGATCGGCGCGATGATCAGATGCTCGGGGCCCGGCGTCATGGCGCGCGCTCCTGCCCGTCGACGTGATCGGTGCCCGTCAGCCCGCGCGAGGCGATCAGCACCACCAGAAACAGCGCCGTGGTGGCAAAGCTGATGACAATGGCGGTCAGAACCAGCGCCTGCGGCAGGGGATCGGCAAAGGCCGTCGGGTTGACGAAACCGCCGCGCGGCATGATCGGTGGGGCGCTCAAGGTCAGTCGGCCCATGCCGAAGATGAACAGGTTGACCGCATAGGACAGCAGGCAAAGGCCAACGATCACCTGAAAGGTGCGCGGACGCAGCAAAAGCCAGACGCCCGAGGCAGACAGCACGCCGATGGCGAGCGACAGGACGATCTCCATCACACGGCCTCCTTCTCGGTCTGGGCTGCGGTTTCCCGCTCGCGCAGGCGGGCGATGCGCAGCGACTGGTGGGCAATCGCGATCAGCATCAGCACCGTGGCCCCGACCACCAGCGAGAACACCCCGGCATCAAAGATCATCGCCGTGGCCGCGGGCACCTTTCCGATCAGCGGCACATCGACATATTGCGCGTGGGCCGCGAGGAAGGGATAGCCAAAGAGAAAGGCGCCAAGGCCCGTGCTGCCGGCGACCAGCAGGCCCACGCCCATCCAGCGGATCGGCAGGACGGTCAGCCGCGCCTCGACCCAGCGCACATCATGGGCGATGTATTGCAGCAGGAAGGCGATCGAAATGGTCACCCCGGCGGCAAATCCGCCGCCCGGCAGGTCGTGCCCGCGAATGAAAAGATACGCGGCGAGCAGGATCATCACCGGGAACATCCAGCGCATGATGACCGCTGGCACGAGAAGCGCACTGTCCCGCGTGACATCCTCAGCCCCGGGGGGGGCATCAGCAGACCTGATGCTTTCCGGGGCCGGGCGAAACCGGCGCAGCAGGGCAAAGACCGATACCCCGACGATTGCCAGAACGGTGATTTCTCCAAACGTATCGAAGGCGCGGAAATCCACCAGGATCACGTTGACCACGTTTGTCCCACCACCTTCGACATAGGAATTGCGCAGGAACCAGTCGCCGACATTCGGGATCAGGGGCCAGGTCATCATCACCCAGGCGATTCCGGCCAGACCAGACCCCGCCAGAATGGCGATCAACAGATCGCGCGCGCGGCGGATCCGGGCGGGCAACAGCTTGTCCTCGGCAATCTCTTCCCGCCGCTTCGGCAGCCATCGCAGACCCAGCAGCAAAAGCACGGTCGTGACGATCTCGACCAGAAGCTGCGTCACTGCAAGATCGGGCGCCGACAACCAGGCGAATGTCAGGCAGGTCACCGCCCCGGCCCCGCCCAACAGCACGACCGAGGCAAAGCGGTGGTATTTCGCCAGCCAGGCGGCCCCGACGGCGCAGCCGGCACCTACGACCCACATCAGGGCAAAGGCTGGGTTCATCGCGTTTGAAAGCGGGGCCGGCGCTTGCCGCAGGCTGCCCCAAAGCGAGGCCCCCGCCGCCCCGATCGCCAAAAGGATGATCAGCCGCAGCTGGGGCTGCAGCCGTTCCGTGCCGAAAAGCCGGTGAATGTCGCGCGGCAGCTTCCAAGTCAGCAACAGCAAGACCCGCTCGAACACCCGCTGTGCCTTGATCCGATGCAGCAGCGGCGGGCCTTCGGGGCCGGCGGCGATGCGGCGGCCCAGCCCGGCATAAAGCGCGGCCCCGACCCCAAGGGCGACAAGGCTCATCATCAGCGGCAGGTTGAGACCGTGCCAGACCGCGATGTCCTTGAAGGGCAGATCGGCCCCAAGAACCGACTGCGCGGCCAGGTTCAGCGTCGGCCCCAGGGTCAGGCCGGGCAGGATGCCGACGATCAGGCAGACCAGAACCAGCAATTCCACCGGGCGGCGCATCCAGACCGGTGGCTCATGCGGGGTCTTGGGCAGGGCTGTCGCCGCAGGGCCGAAGAATACGCTGGCGATGAAGCGCAGCGAGTAGGCCACGGCAAAAATGCCTGCAATCGTCGCAAGATAGGGCAGGGAATTGTCCAGCCAGGTGCCGTTGTGCCAGTCGGCCGCCTCGGCAAAGAACATCTCCTTCGAGATGAACCCGTTCAACAGCGGCACCCCCGCCATGGCCGCCGAGGCGACGATGGCCAGGCTGCCGGTGACCGGCATGAAGCGCATCAACCCGCTGAGCCGCCGCATGTCGCGGGTTCCCGTCTCGTGGTCGATGATCCCGGCCGCCATGAACAGGCTGGCCTTGAACACGGCATGGTTCACGATGTGAAAGATTGCCGCCAGGATCGCGCCGTTTGAACCGATGCCCGCCAGCGCGGTGATAAGCCCCAGATGGCTGATGGTGGAATAGGCCAGGAGGCCCTTCAGGTCGTGCCGGAACAGCGCGATGACCGAGGCCAGAACCAGTGTCATCATTCCGGTTCCGGTGACGCTGTAGAACCACAGGTCGGTCTGCCCCATTACGGGGGAAAACCGCACCAGCAGGAACACTCCGGCCTTCACCATGGTCGCCGAATGCAAATAGGCCGAAACCGGCGTGGGCGCGGCCATCGCGCCGGGCAGCCAGAAGTGAAAGGGCATCTGCGCCGATTTGGTAAAGCAGCCCAGCAGGAACAGCCCCAGCACCAGAGGATAGCGCGGATCGGCCCGCACCACCTCGCCCGCCGCAAGGACCCGGTCCAGATCATGGCTGCCGACGATCTGGCCCAGCAGCAGCATGGCAACCAGAAGGCACAGCCCCCCCAGCCCCGTCACGATCAGTGACATTCGCGCCCCGTCACGTGCGGCCTGATTCTGGTGCCAGTAGCCGATCAGCAGGAAGGACAGGATCGAGGTCAGTTCCCAGAACACGACCAGCATCAGGATGTTGCCCGACAGCAACATGCCCACCATTGCCCCGGTGAAGGCCATCAGAAAGGCGTAAAACCGCGGCACCGGATCGGATTTCGACAGGTAGTAACGGGCGTAGATCAGCACCAGAATGCCGATGGCAAAGACCAGCGTCGTGAAAAGCCAGACAAGGCCGTCCATCCGAAAGGCCAACGTCAGGCCCAGTGAGGGCACCCAGCGCAGGCTTCCGCGCAGGATTTCCCCGTCGCTGATCGGCCCGTAAAGCAACCCAAGAATCACCAGACCCGCAAACAGAAGCAGACCCGAACTCCATGCCGCCGCGCCATGCGCCTTGGTCGAGACGGTGCTCGCGGCAATCGCCGCGGCAAAGGGCAGTCCGACAAGGATCAGCAGCAGGTTTTCTTCGATCATGCCCCCGAGGCTACCCTTTTCTGAATCAAATCGGCAAAAAACTTCCCCTGAGGCAAAGAAAACCATGGGCCGCTAAGGCAGCACGCTCCGATTCCTGATCATGGAAAAGCTCTAATCCGATTAAATCACTCGTGAACGACGTTTCAAGGCGGAAGCTGTCGCTTTTTCCTGCAATTCCCGAGGCTTTTGCGCCCTTCCTCACCGCCCGTCCGCCGCTGTGACGACCAACGCCCACCCCCGCTGCAGATCAGAATGCAAAGCAGACAACGGAACGTGATCGTGCGGTGCCTTTTCGCCTGCGGTCAACGGTCCTGTCTTGTCGTCCGGATCGGTCATGAACCACGCTGACCGTGCCGATCACCCCTTCCCCTTCCGGCGGGCCAGCCCATCGCGTTGCAAGGGATCAGGTCTTGACGCGCCTTCTGGACTTGTGACGTTCAAACCCCTATCTCCGGGGGACCATGGCCAAGATGTCCGACCCCAACAACAAGCTGATCGCCGAAAACCGCCGCGCCCGATTCGATTACCACATCGAATCCGACCTTGAGGCGGGGATCATGCTGCTTGGCTCCGAGGTGAAAAGCCTGCGGCAGGGTGGCTCGAACATTGCAGAGAGCTATGCCAGCATCGAAAACGGCGAGTTGTGGCTGATCAACAGCTATATCGCGCCCTATCTGCAGGCCAAGACCTGGGGCCATGAGGAGCGCCGCCACCGCAAGCTTCTTGTCAGCCGCAAGGAACTGGGCCGGCTGTGGAACGCCGTCGGCCGCGAGGGCATGACGTTGGTGCCGATGAAATGGTATTTCAATGACCGCGGTATCGTGAAGGTCAAGCTGGGCATCGCCAAAGGCAAGAAGATGGCCGACAAACGCGAAACCAGCGCGAAACGCGACTGGGACCGTCAGAAAGCCCGGCTGTTGAAGCATGGTGGCCGCGACTGACGGCCAGCGCCGCGCGGAAAGCCGCTGCGCGACCCTTGCGGGAAAGGGGCCTTCGGGTTAGGTCGGTTGCATCCCAGACAGGAGCCGCCGATGACCACCTTCACCGACGATCCCAAGACACTTGTCTCGACCGCTTGGCTTGCCGCGCATCTGAAAGACCCCGATCTGCGGGTGATCGATGCCAGTTGGTATCTGCCCGACGCAGGCCGCGACGCCAAGGCCGAGTATCAGGCCGCCCATATCCCCGGCGCGCGGTTCTTCGACATTGACGAAATCACCGACAGCCGGTCGAACCTGCCGCATATGGCCCCCCCGCCCGAGAAATTCGTGGCCCGGATGCGCGCCATGGGCATCGGCGACGGCCATCAGGTTGTGGTTTATGACGGGGCGGGGCTGTTCTCGGCCGCTCGCGTCTGGTGGACCTTCCGTCTGATGGGCAAGACCGACATTGCCGTGCTGGATGGCGGTTTCCCGAAATGGCAGGCCGAGGGGCGCGATGTTGAAGACATGCCCCCGGTCCTGCGCGACCGGCACATGACGGTCAGCCGGCAGAACCATCTGGTCAAGGATGTGACTCAGGTCGCCCATGCCGCCAAGCTGGGCGAGGCCGAGATCATCGACGCCCGCGGTGCCGCCCGGTTCAAGGGTGAGGCGCCCGAGCCCCGGCCCGGCCTGCGCTCGGGCCATATTCCGGGTGCCAAGAACGTGCCCTTCTCGACGCTTCTGAACCCCGATGGCACGATGAAATCGCTGGACGGGCTGCGCGCGGCCTTTGAAGGCGCGGGCGTGAACCTGTCGAAGCCCGCCATCACCACCTGCGGTTCTGGTGTCACCGCCGCCGTCCTGTCGCTGGCGTTGGAGCGGCTGGGCCACAGGAACCACGCGCTTTATGACGGCTCCTGGGCCGAATGGGGCATGTATGACGATCTTGCCGTTGAGAAAGGCTGAAGAATGCTGGAAACCCTGAACCCGCAGCCGCAGGACAAGATCCTGCAACTGATCGCCATGTTCCGCGATGATCCGCGCAGCGACAAGATCGATCTGGGCGTCGGTGTCTACAAGGACGCAACCGGCCTGACCCCGGTGATGCGCGCCGTGAAGGCCGCTGAGAAACAGCTGTGGGAGACGGAAAAGACCAAGACCTATACTGGCCTTGCGGGCGAGCCTGCCTTCAATGCCGCAATGGTCGAGATGATCCTTGGCGCGGGCTATGCCGACCGTTCCGCTTCGGTGGCGACGCCCGGCGGCACCGGGGCCATTCGGCAGGCGCTGGAGCTGATCCGCATGTCCGCCCCCGGCGCGACGGTCTGGCTGTCGAACCCCACCTGGCCGAACCATCCCTCGATCATCAAGTATCTTGGCATGCCGATGGCCGAATACCGTTATTTCGACGCCGCCACCCGCGGCATCGATTTCGCCGGGCTGATGGAGGATCTGGGCCGCGTGAAGGCGGGCGACGCGGTGCTGCTGCACGGCTGCTGCCACAACCCCACCGGCGCGAACCTGTCGCTCGACCAGTGGGCGCAGGTGGTTGACCTTCTGGCCGCCAAGGGCGCCGTGCCTTTCGTTGACCTTGCCTATCAGGGCTTTGGCGACGGGCTGGAAGAGGATGCTGCCGCGACCCGTCTGGTGGCCGCAAAATTCCCCGAGGTGCTGATCGCCGCCTCCTGCTCCAAGAACTTCGGCATCTACCGTGAGCGCACTGGCATCCTGATCGCGCTGACCTCGGCCGATCGCAAGGCCGTTGTGCAGGGCAACCTGAACTTCCTGAACCGCCAGAACTACAGCTTCCCGCCCGATCACGGCGCGCGGCTGGTCACCATGATCCTGGAAGATGACGCGCTGCGGGCCGACTGGAAGGCCGAACTGGAAGAGGTGCGGCTGAACATGCTGACCCTGCGCCAGCAACTGGCGGATGAGCTGCGCAAGGCCACCAACTCGGACCGCTTCGATTTCGTGGCGCATCACCGCGGCATGTTCAGCCGTCTTGGCCTGACCGAGGCACAGGTGAACACCCTGCGCGAAGATCATGGCATCTACATGGTCGGCGACAGCCGGATCAATATCGCGGGCCTGAACACCAAGACCGTGCCGATCCTTGCCGCCGCGATTGCAAAGGTCGCCGGCTAACCCATGCTCGCCGTCCTCTTGTCGCTGGGGGCGGCGATCACCTTTTCGCTCTCGGCCATGACGGTCAGCGCCACCGCGGGCCGCGTCGGCGTATGGCAGTTGGGCCGCTGGCAAATGGCCATCGCATTTGTCCTGACCGCCGCCGCCGCCACGCTGGCAGGCGGTTGGGCCACGGTGCAATCCTGGCAGTTCGGATTTCTCGCCGCCTCTTCTGCGGTGGGGATCATGCTCGCCTCCACCACCTATTATGCCGCAATCTATGCCGCCGGCCCGCGCGTCACGGCGCTCTTGTTCTCGCTGGCCGCGCCCTTTGCCGTGCTGGAGGGCTGGCTCTTTCTCGACGAGACGCTGAGCCTGCCGCAGCTTGGGGGCATTGCGCTGATCCTTTTGGGCATCGTGCTGGCCGTTTTGGCCGAGAACGACCCCCATCCCGATGACGCCCCGGCAAAGCCGCTGTGGATCGGTATCTCGCTGGGCGTCGTGACGGCCATCGGGCAGGCGACAGGCACGCTCTTTGCGCGTCCGGCCATGGAAAGCGGGGTCGATCCTTTTGCCGCGATGGCGATCCGCACGGGCCTTGGGGGGCTGTTCTTTCTGGCGCTGATGGTCTTTCCCTTTGCCCGAGCCGCACGGATGCCCGCGGGGCGCGACCTGCGCAATGTCGGCCTCTCGTCCTTTTTCGGGATGTTCCTGGGCATGGTGTTGATGATGGCGGCGCTGACCTCGGGCGACGTGGGCATCGTCTCGACGCTGACCTCGACGACGCCCATCCTGATCTTGCCACTCTTGTGGTACACCACGCGCCGCGTGCCGGGCTGGCCTGCCTGGGTGGGTGCGGGGCTGGCCGTTCTGGGCACCGCCTGCATCAGTCTGGCGGCATGATAAAAGGCCCGCGCGTGACGCGGGCCTTTATCGTTCTGCGGCAGCGGATCAGCCGTGATAGGCCTGTTCGCCGTGCGAGGTCAGGTCAAGACCCTGACGTTCGGTGTCAGTGTCCACCCGCAGACCGATGGTCATGTCGACCAGCTTGTAGGCGATGAAGGAAACAACCCCTGACCAGACGATGGTGATTAGAACGCCCTCGATCTGGATCCACAGTTGGGCGCCCATCGCATAGTCGTCGCCCTTCACCCCGCCTAGGCTGCCGGCCGAGAACACGCCCGTCAGCACCGCGCCGATGATCCCGCCGACGCCGTGGATGCCGAACACATCAAGGCTGTCGTCATACTTCAGCTTGTTCTTCACCACGGTCACGAAGACATAGCAGACCAGCGCCGCAATCGCCCCAAGCACAATCGCCCCCATCGGGCCGACCGTGCCGCAAGCCGGGGTGATCGCCACCAGACCCGCCACCATGCCCGAGGCCGCGCCCAGCATCGAGGCCTTGCCGCGCTGCAGGCCCTCCAGCGCCGACCATGCCAGTGTTGCCGCAGCGGTGGCGATGAAGGTGTTGATCATCGCCAGCGTCGCGCCACCATTCGCTTCAAGGTTCGACCCGACGTTGAAGCCAAACCAGCCCACCCACAGCATCGAAGCGCCGATCATGGTCATCACCATCGAGTGCGGTGCCATGTTTTCGCGGCCATGGCCCACACGCTTTCCGATCACAAGACAGCCGACCAGCGCGGCGATGCCCGCGTTGATATGCACCACGGTTCCGCCGGCAAAGTCGATGGCGCCCTTGGCGAACAGATAGCCATTGGCGTCCCAGACCATATGGGCGATCGGGAAATACGAGAACGTCGCCCAGATCAGCGAGAACAGCAGCACGGCGCTGAATTTCACCCGTTCGGCAAAGGCGCCGATGATGAGGGCGGGGGTGATGGCCGCAAAGGTCATCTGGAAAACGATGAACAGATACTCGGGAATGACGTAACCGGCGCTGAACGTTGCCGCCATGCTGTCGGCCGTGACACCCGCAAGGAAAAGCTTGGCCGTGCCGCCCCAAAGCGGACTTGTGGACCCGCCAAAGGTCACCGAATAGCCATAGACCACCCAGGCCACCATCATCAGACAGGCGATGATCGTTGTCTGCATTAGGATCGACAACATGTTCTTTGACCGCACCAACCCGCCATAAAACAGCGCAAGGCCCGGTAGGGTCATGAACAGAACCAACACGCAGGAGATCATCATCCAGCTGACATCGCCCTTGTCCATCACGGGGGCGGCCTCGGCCAGGACCTCTTGGGCCATTGCGGGCAGCGCGCCAAGAAGGCCCGCTGTGGAAAGCATAAGTTTCTTCATTCTTGTTCCCCCTTACAGCGCGTCGTCGTCGATCTCGCCGGTGCGCACACGCAGGGCCTTCTCGACATCCATGACAAAAATCTTGCCGTCGCCGATCCTGCCGGTCCGGGCGGTTTGGGTGATCGTGTCGACCACGGTTTCGGCCAGGCCGTCAGCCACCACGATTTCCAGCCGCATCTTCGGCACGAAATTGACGGCATATTCTGCCCCGCGGTAAATCTCGGTATGACCCGACTGCGTGCCGAACCCCTTGATTTCCGACACCATCATCCCCCGAACGCCGATCGCGGTCAGCGCGGCGCGCACCTCGTCCAGCTTGTAAGGCTTGATGGCGGCGATGATCATCTTCATGTCGCACCCCTTTCCTGTGTCCCGGCCCGTGGCTGGGCCGCATGGGAAAATCAGGCGGCCTTCGCAGCTGCAGCACAAGTTTGCGCTGCGCCGAAGGGGCGGTGGCCAGATGATTTGAAGCGCATTGCCGGATTAATGCGCGGCCCTGCCTGAAATTTGAGCAGGGCCGATAGGCGAATCATTGCGCAGGTGCCTTCGCTTTCGCGGCCGAAGCGTTTAAGTTGAGCGAAAAGAAGATCACGAAAGCGGATCGGGCAGGCATGGCGGGAACGGGTAAAGGGCAACGCCCCTTGGTTGCAGACAGGCGCTTTGGCGCCCCCAAGGCCGTGCGCAAGGCCGCGCCGCCCCCTACGCCGCCGCGCAAACCGCGCAAGGCGGCACCCAGGGCGAAACGTCAGGGTGGGCTGATCGCCCGCTTCTTCGGGTTTCTCTGGCGGCTGTTTTTCGGCATCGTCTGGCGCGTCACGTTTGTGACCGCGCTGATCTTTGGCGGGATCGTGTTCTATTTCTACGCCCAACTTCCCCCCGTGACCGATCTGCTGGATGGCCGTGCGCGCGGTTCGGTCACCTTGCTGGACCGCAACGACCGCGTCTTTGCCTGGCGGGGCGAAACCTTTGGCGGCCAGATCACTGCTGGCAACGTCTCGCCCCATCTGTTGAACGCGGTGATCGCGACCGAAGACAAGCGGTTTTACCGCCATTTCGGCGTCTCACCCCGCGGCATCGCCAGCGCCATCAGCATCAACCTGTCCGAAGGGCGTGGCCCGCTGGAAGGCAACGGCGGCTCTACCATCACGCAGCAGGTGGCGAAACTTCTGTGCCTTGGCGTCGTCTATGACCAGACCAAGTGGAAATCCGAGGCCGATTACGAAGAAGATTGCCGATCGGGCGGGGTGTATCGCAAGCTCAAGGAACTGCCCTTCGCCGTGGCGATGGAGGCGAAATACACCAAGGAAGAGATCCTGACGATCTACTTCAACCGTGCCTATCTGGGCGCTGGGGCCCGGGGGTTCGAGGCGGCGGCGCAGCGTTATTTCGGGGTTTCGGCCAATCAGGTGAACCCCGCGCAAGCGGCCATGCTGGCGGGTCTGTTGAAGGCGCCCTCGCGCTATGCGCCCACCAACAACCTGCAGCGCGCGCAGGACCGGGCCAATATCATCATCGGCCTGATGGAAGAGCAGGGCTATCTGACCAAGGCCGAGGCAGATGACGCCCGCGCCCATCCTGCGCAACTGTCGCAGGCGGCGCAGACCAAATCCGGCGGCTTCTTTGCCGATTGGGTGATGGAAACAGCGCCGTCCTTCCTGACTTCGGAAACGATGGAGGACGTGGTGATCCGCACCACGCTGGACACCGACCTGCAAAGGAAGGCCGAGGAAGGTCTGGCCTGGGTTTTCGACAACAAGGTCAAGGAGGGTTCCAACGCGCAGGCCGCCATTGTGGTGATGAGCGCGGACGGCGCCGTACGTGCCATGGTCGGTGGCCGCAAGATCGAAGCGGCTGGAAGTTTCAACCGCGCGACGCAGGCGCTGCGGCAAACCGGGTCGTCTTTCAAGCCCTTCGTCTATGCCGCCGCGCTGGATCAGGGCTGGTCGCCGATGGATTTCGTCGAGGATACGCCGCTGACCATCAACATTCCCGGCTCTGGTCCCTGGACGCCCAAGAACTATGACGAGGAATTCAAGGGCCTGATTACCCTGACGCAGGCGCTGGCCGAAAGCCGCAACATTCCGGCCGTCCGGGTGTCCGAGGCGGTGGGTCGCGAAAATGTCCGCAAGATCGCTGCCGATTTCGGCATCGCCTCGGACATGGCGGCGGGTCCGGCCTTGGCGCTGGGGGCCAGCGAATCCAC
>JALQYS010000522.1 GCA_023254015.1 Paracoccaceae bacterium | reverse complement strand
TATCACTTACCCGGTTATATACATAATACACCTGTCCGTCCCGATCCAGTTCTCTTTGAATAGCTTCACGGACCATCTCATCATTGTACTCCATCACATATGTCTGGATCGGCATCCGATCCATCGGCGCCTCTTCCTGATCGTGGGTCACGAACAGGGTGGTTATGCCAAGCTGGCGCTGGATGGTGCGGATTTCAGTGCGGAGTGCCACGCGGATCTTTGCGTCGAGCGCCGAGAGCGGTTCGTCAAGCAAAAGCACACGCGGGCGCGGGGCGATGGCCCGCGCAAGGGCGATGCGCTGTTGCTGGCCGCCAGAGAGTTGGAAGGGATAGCGCGCTTTCATGGTGCCAAGCCCGACCAATTCGAGCATCTCGTCCACCCGCCGCTCGATTTCGCCCGACGCCAACTTTGCCACCCGCAGCCCGAAGGCGACGTTCTCGGCAACGGTCAGGTTCGGGAACAGCGCATAGGACTGGAATACCATGCCGATCTGGCGCTGATTGGCGCGCTGGCGCAGCAGGCTTTGGCCCTCGATAAGGATATCACCGCTGTCGGGCGTCTCGAACCCGGCGACCATCCGCAGCACGGTCGTCTTGCCGCAGCCCGAGGGGCCGAGCAACGAGACGAATTCGCCTTGGCTAAGCGCGAGGTTGAAGTCACGGACCACGGGTGTCGGGCCGAAGCTCTTGTCCAAGGATGTAAGGTCGATGAAGGCCATGTGGGTCAGACTTTCGTAAAGCGAGTGCGCCGAGCGAGGAACTGGATCACGCCCATGCTCGTCCATGTCATACCGAAGGCGATCACGGCGAGTGCAGCGGGTTCATAGGCGCGGTTGCTGCCCATCCAGACCATGTAGGGGCCGAAGGCAGGGCGGTCCAGCAGGGCGGCGAGGACATATTCCCCGATGACGATGGCAAAGGTCAGGAACGCGCCCGACAGAATGGCCACGGCGATGTTGGGCAGGATGACGCGCGCCAGCACTGTCACCCATCCGGCGCCAAGGCTTTGGGCGGCTTCGGTCAGCGTGCGCACGTCAATGGCCCGCAGGCCGGTATCGATGGCCCGATACATGTAGGGCAGCGACAGGGTGGCATATCCGGCCGCAAGAAGAAAATCGGTGCACCGCGCAGAGCCGGTCAGCGGCAGGATCGACGAGGTATTGAACAGGCGGATATAGCCGAAGACGATGATGATCGGCGGGATCACCAGCGGCAAAAGCGTGATGAATTCCACCACCGGACGCAGGCGCGGCATCTTGAGCCGGACCCAGAAGGCGGTCGGTGCGACGATCAGCACGCCAAGGATCACGGTGGCGATCGACAGGATCACTGAATAGGCCAGCGTCTGCTGGAACTGCGGATCGTCCAGCACGTTGCGATAGGCGTCAAAGGAATAGACGCCCCTGCGCGCCCTGAGCGAGAATTCAAGCGTTCCGACCAGCGGCAGGATAAAGTAGATGACCGCAAGGACAAAGACCGCCCAGGATCCGATGCGTTTCAGGGTCATTTCTGCCACCGTTCCGAGCGTACGCGCAGCCAGATGTAGATGACGTTTGCACCACCGGTCAGAACGATCATGGCAAAGGCAATGGCATAGCCAAGATGAGGGTCCTGCAGCACGTCACCGCGGATCTGGGCGAAGAGGATGATCGGCAAGATCGACAGGGACGATCCGGTCAGCGCCATCGCCGTCGCAACAGCCCCGAAGGCATTGGCGAACAACAGCGCGAAGGCGCCCAGCAATGACGGCCAGAGCACCGGAAGCGCCACCATGCGCCAATACTGAACGCCACTTGCCCCAAGGCTTTCGGCAGCCTCGCGCCACTCGCCGCGCAGCCCGTCAAGCGCGGGGGTGATGATCAGCACCATGAGAGGGATCTGAAAATAGAGATAGGCCATCGTCAGGCCGGTGAAACTCGTGAGGTTGAAGCCGGTCGCATAGATGTTGATGCCGAACCAATCGCGCGCGAGCACCGTCACCAGACCCAACCGTCCCAGCGTGGCGATGAAGGCAAAGGCCAGCGGCACGCCCGCAAAGTTCGACGCAACGCCCGAGAAGGTCATCACCACATCGCGCAAGGCCGGGGGCAGACCGCCCCGGATGACCGCGCCCGCCACCAGAAGGCCCGCGGCGGTTCCCAGCAACGCGGTCCACAGGCTGATGCGCAGCGACAGCCCAAGCGCCGAAAGAATGGGGCCGGACATGAGTTCCGACAGGTTCGTCAGCGTCAGACTGCCGTCGGGCCGGGTGAAAGCGCCGATCACCACATGCAGGGTCGGCAGAACCAGAAAGACAAGCGCGAAGACGAAGAAGGGCAAGACCCCCAGCCAAAGCGACAGGGAGCGTTCAAGCCGGTGGGGGATCAGGGAAGACATGGGGCGCCATTCGAAAAAAGGTCCCCGCGTCCGGTCAGGACGCGGGGGTATGGTCAGGATCGATTATTCGGCGACCTGCGCGCCGACCATTTCGTCCCATTTGCCGGACACGACTTCCTTGTTGGCCGACTGCTGGTCAACCGACGGGAACACGGCGCGGCTGTAGGCCTCGGCGGGGGGCAGCGCGTCAAGCAGTTCCTGCGGAACTTCGCCAGCGGCGACCATCTTGTTGAAGCGGGCGGTGTGGCAGTAGCCCTTGACGTAGCCGTTCTGGCCTTCGTTCGAGAACAGATGTTCCATCCACAGCTTGGCGGCGTTCGGGTGCGGCGCATAGGCGCTGATCGCCTGAACGTAGACGCCGGCCAGAACCGGGCCCTCGGGGATCACAACCTCGACCGGCGGGTTGCCGGCAAGCTGGTCACGCCACGACAGAAGGTTGTAGTCCCAAGCTGCGACGATTGGCGTCTGGCCTTGAGCGATGGTGCCCGACTTGCCCGAGACCGGAACAAAGTTCCCGGCCTTGTTCAGCTCGGCCATGAATTCCAGGCCCTTGGTGCCCGAGGCTTCGCCAGGCTCGGCGCCACGCGAAATACCGGCCGACATGATGGCCAGGATCGCCTGGTTCGACGCGCGCGGGTCACCGGTAAGGGCGAAGGCATTGGCGTAGTCGCTCTTCAGAAGATCGTCCCATTTCGCCGGAACGGTCTTGATGATGTCGGTGTTCACGCCGAACGCCATCACGCCATAGTAGGAGCCGGCCCAGAAGCCATCGGCGTCCTTGATTTCGACCGGAATGTCGTCCCAGACCGAGACCTTGTAGGGCTGGATCAGCCCTTCTTCCTTGGCCTGCGGGCCGAAGGCCAGACCGACGTCGATCACGTCGGGGGCCTGCGGGCCAGTGTTGTCCTTGTTGGCGCGGATCGCCTCAAGCTCGTCTGCCGAACCGGCGTCGGGGTTCAGCTCGTTCACGGTGATTTCGGGATACTTCGCCTTGAACGACGCGATGATCTCGCCGTAATTGCACCAGTCGTGCGGCAGAGCAATCGTGGTCAGCGCGCCTTCCTTCTTGGCGGCCGCTTCGATGTCGGCCAAAGTCTCGGCCGAAGCGGCAGTCGCCACGAGCATCGCAATCAGGCTCACGCCCGAAACCAGCGCATTCAGGGATTTCATTTACGTCTCCGTCATTTGGTCGGAGGGGCCGTTTGCCCGCCCCGCCGTGCCGCTTTAGGCGAGCTCCATGACGAGTTCTTGTCAATTATGTAACGATTTCAATACGATTGATCGACACGAGACTCGCGGAAACCTGTCGGGATACACGGGCCGTGTGGGCCGGCATGCAATGGCAAGGCACCGAGACATGGGATGGTCTGCAATCCAAGTCGGCGAAGACGCGGCGGGCTTTCTTGGCATGCCAGACTTAGACCACTTTCGAAGGCCGCGCGGATGGCGCATCCGCGTAAAAACGAACCCTAACCACGATGGATGCGGATCCGCTCTTCAACGAGCCTCACGTCCCATAGCATCTGGTCAGAAAAACGCGGGTATACTGTCCTTGCTGATGGCTCCTTCCAGCAATCCCAGCCGGACAGGCCGAGGTGCGAAAATCGGGACCAAACGGACGGCGGGCACACCCCTCTCGGCGATGATAGCCTCCTCACCGCGCTCAGCGGCGACAATGATTTCAGAAAATCTGGATTTTGCTTAAGAGATGTTCAGCTGCATGGCCTGCTCCTTCGGTCAGCCCCAACCTATGTAACAGGGCGCCCGATTCGAACACAGAACAGACGAGGCGGAATCCTGAAACGTGTCGACAGGCGTGGAGCACCTAGGAGCACCGGAAATCCCGGTCAGGCCAATTTGCGAAAAAACGCGACCGAAGGCAGACCATCCCTCGGATGGCGGGTCAAGGCCGGCCGTATCTGCCTGATTTTGTTGAGGCCTCCCCCCGAGCACCTGCGGGTGGGGGCATCTGGAATACGTTTGCGAAAAAGCGAAGTATAATAAAATGTTGATCGGCGCGCAATAAGGACCCCGCTACCGGGGTGATCGGCGTCCAAAAGGGACCCCTCCATCGGGGCGTGGGTCCATAGTCCACCCGAGGAACATTCGGGGGACGCTTTTCGGGATGTTGGTTGTGGAGACGATAGCGAAGATCAGGCGCATGCATTTCGGTCA